>JBDLIQ010000217.1:0-1563 GCA_039714775.1 Bacteroidota bacterium | reverse complement strand
CTGAATCCTGAAGATACTGGCTGTCGTCCTGTCCCGGGGCAGGTTTTAATGATCCGGTATCGATTTCAACCAGTTTGTGATCCGGAGTCAAAACCTTTACAAAGGAGTTTGTTTTTCCTGGTTCAGAAGGAGTGCTGCCTGAAACGACCAGGGGTGCAGATACAGCACCAATACCAGCAAATCCAATTCTTTCAAGGAATTTTCTTCTTGTTGTGCTTGGAGTTGGTTTAGTTCCCATTACAAATAGAGTATCAATGAGTTAGGAAAAGAAACATGTATGTTTTTTTGATCTGAAGAGGATCTATGCCCCGAAGATTGTTATTGCAATAACAATAAAATGATATAAATATATAGCATATTCTTTAAAGATCAAAGAGCATAACCAATTTGTATGTGATAATTAAGGTATCTTTGTCTTAATGAGAAACAGTATCCTCATCCTGATCATGACCGACCAACAGCGGGCCGATGCACTGGGATGCATGGGAAATGAAGCCATGATCACTCCGAACCTGGACGGGATCGCTGAAGAGGGGGTCACCTTTGTGAACGGGTACTCTTCGGTCCCCAGCTGTACTCCTGCCAGGGCCGGATTGCTCACCGGCTTGTCTCCCTGGCATCACGGGATGCTGTCATATGGCAGGGTGGCACAGCATTACAGGTATGAAATGCCGCGAATGCTCCCGGTGAGGACCCGGATAAAACGGGGATAGGCTGGAACGAACATGAGGCAGGGGTTTACCGCTTAGAGGAGGAGTTGCATCCTAGCAGTTGGACGTGGAGAACCGCTGTGGAGCTGATCCGGAATTATAATCTCCCCCAGCCTCTCTTTTTGAAGGTCTCGTTTGCAAGGCCCCACAGCCCCTATGATCCGCCACAGCGATACCTGGAGATTTACCAGGATGCGGAGATACCCGGGTCATATATGGGCGACTGGTGTCACCATCTGGATTCTGTTCAGGGAGGGAAAAATGCCTCGTTCTCCAATTTTGGAGAGGAGCATGCGGTGGAAAGCCGGAGTCCCCGTCCCGGATGATATGGATGGCATGTCCCTTCTTGGCCTGATCAGGGATCCGTGAATCAACTGGCGGCCTTATATCGACCTGGAACATGCCACTTGTTACAGTGAAGAGAACTACTGGAGCGCTTTGACCGATGGTACCTGGAAATATATCTGGTTCTTCCGCACTCGCACAGAGCAGCTCTTCAACCTGGAGAAGGATCCGGAAGAGAAGCATGATCTGTCTCAGATCAGGAAATACCGAAAGACCCTCGAAGCATGGAGGGGCAGAATGATCAACCATCTGGAAGAGAGGGGTGACGGATTTGTAAAACAAGGGGAATTGGTGATCAGGGAAGAAACCCTGCTTTACAGCCCCAATTATCCACAGGAAAATTAGCAAGAGACCATCCCTAATGAGATGGCCTCCTACTACACTCTAACCTTATACTACTTAAACTAACCTTACATCTGCATTAATTGATGTCCCAGAAAACTTTGGTATTCAGTTCATCTTTGGACTGCACTGCACTGTAGTTATCGCCGTTCAACTGCTTCTCACT
>JBDLIQ010000216.1:0-2149 GCA_039714775.1 Bacteroidota bacterium | reverse complement strand
TATGCCCAGGGACAAAACCTGATCACCTGGAGCAGGTACCAGGGTTTTGACCCGGAGTCTGATGCTCCTTATGAAGTTGGTCTGTACCCGCATGTGAAGACCATCACCTTTGGTATTGATGCAGGGTTTTAACAAAAAAATGTCGCTACGATGAAAAAACTAATCATATTATCAATCCTGATCATTGGTGCCTTGTCAGCATGTGAAGATTTCCTTGTGAAAGATCCTGCTGACGCCGTCATCTCAGAGGTTGCCATTGAATCGCTGGAAGATGCCCAGATCGCCCTTCACGGTGTATATGCCACCTTCAAAAACACTGCATATTACGGCAGGTATTTTGTAGCCCATGCCGATGTGCTGACCGACCAGCTCCAATCGGTGATCGGTTATACAAACCAGCTGGGAGAGATGTACAAATGGTCCTACGTCTCTGACAACGGAGAGATCACAGGTGCGTGGGCCGCCATGTACGCTGTAGCAGTAAGGGCCAGCAACATCATCGATAAACTGCCAGCACTGGAAGGCACGGTTGAAGAGCTGGAGCAGATCGAGGGGGAGGCCAGGCTTGCCAGGGCCATTGCCCACTTTGACCTGATCAAATCCTTTGCAAAAGCATACACGCAATCTGATCCTTACTCCGACCTGGGTGTGCCCATCATAGAGCATTTTGAGATTGGTCAGCCGGAGCGAAACACCATCGAGGAGGTGTATGAATTTATCCTGGATGAGGCTGAACTGGCCGGATCACTGATGCAGGAGCGCTCTGCAGAGGACAATTCCAGTGTTTTTCTGACTCCGGCCACTGCAGATGCCCTTCTTGCACGGGTCAACCTCTATATGGGCAGGTGGAACGATGCAGTTCATTTTGCCTCAAGAGTGATAGACCCGCGCGGACCAGAGCAGAACGTGCTCTTCCAGCTTGCCGAAGATTCTGCATCATATGCCGGTATGTTCCTTCATGATGAGGGGACGGAGGTGATCTTCAGGATAGGGCTGACAAGCTCTGATTACGACGGAAGGTATATTGGTTACAACTATTACAACAAGATCCAGGAGAAACCAAACCCGGACTACATTCCTGCAGAGTGGGTGCTGAACCTGTATGCTGATTCATCTGATTACCGCCTTCTGGTCAATTTCAAAACCGACAGCACCACCCATGGATGGGACTGGCCGCTGGTATGGAAATACCCGGGAAATCCCCTGTTTTACGGTCAATCCGGCGCAACCACCAACGCCAACATGTACAAAATGTTCAGGCTCGCGGAGATGTATCTGATCCGGGCTGAATCTTTTGCCGAACAGGATAAGGATGCACTGGCCCTGATTGATTACAACTATCTGAGGAGCAACAGGATTTCAGGTTATGTGGATGAAGACTACACAGGAGAGGCACTGAAGGAGGCCATCTGGAACGAACGGCAGCGGGAACTCTGCTTCGAGGGCCACCATTTCTTTGACCTGAAACGAAAAGGGCTGGGATTTTCACGTATTCCGGTGAACCATCCCGACCAGGGGGTGATCACCAATCCCGGAACCAATCAGAGTGGTCTGTCCGTAAACCCTGATAACAACAGGTGGTTATGGCCCATCCCTGATGCAGAGCTGCGGGCCAATGAGAACATTACACCCAATCCGGGGTATTAATTTCAGGCACTTCCACTATGAAAACAGCAATCATGAAAACAGCAACTATAAAAATAGCCTCCCTTTTTGTCCTGGCACTTCTGTTCAGTGGCTGCGGAGAGATCGAACCAACCATCTATGATGGTGATCTGTTCATTAGCTATACCGGCGAGACCGAAGGACGGTATGTTGTCCTGGGCCAGCATATCCCCTACCCCATGCAGATAGGAATCCCATATCCTGTGGAGGAGGACCTTAAAGTGAATCTCAAGGTAACCTATGCCACCGGGACAGAAGGGGTCCATTATGACCTCCCCTCTTCAGTGACCATACGAAAAGGCCAGGTAACCGCCGATTTCAACATCTATGGCCATTCTCAAAACATGGTGGACAGGAGGGATACACTGGTGATCGCCCTGGAGCATGAAAAAGTAGCGAAATTCAGTAATGAATACACCCTTGTCATGCAGCCCCCCTGCGAATTTGTGATTGAAGAGTTCATTGGAGAGTGGACCGCCTATGA
>JBDLIQ010000215.1:0-2337 GCA_039714775.1 Bacteroidota bacterium | reverse complement strand
CCCTCCACCGGACAACAACCCTCTACACGGGAATCAAGACCATCGACGGGACAACAGCCTTCAACGAGAGAGAGCAGGCCTTCCACAGGACAGCGACCCTCTACAGGTCAACAGCCCTCAACCCGGCAACAGCCTTCTCAATCCACGCGGCCCTCAACCCGGCAACAACCTTCTCAATCTACCCGGCCCTCGGGCTCCTACAACCGTTCAGGATCTTCACCCAACAGCAACCTGAACCGGGATTACAATTCACGCAGCAGGGGTGCCCAACGGTCGCAGCAGTACAACCAGAACCGAAACAATTACCAGTACAGCAGACCGGCACCCTCCCACTCATCAAGACCAGCTCCGTCAACCGGAAGGTCCGCAGGAGGAGCCAGGAGGAGATAGAAGATGGTGCTGCTTGAGGGTATGGACCGCAAAGCGTAACACACACCTGTTATTGAAGTTGATCATGACATCCAGGGAGAGAATTCAAACTGTACTCAGAGGTGGGATTCCGGATTTTGTACCGGTGGCACCTGATATTTCCAACATGGTACCTGCACGGTTAACCGGGAAACCCTTCTGGGAGCTCTATCTTTATAATGATCCTCCCATCTGGGAGGCCTATATTGAAGCTGCTAAATACTTCAATATCGATGCATTGATGGATGGTTATTTTCCCATCCGGTACCCCTCCGATTATAATCCGGATGAGCCTGACTGGGAGCGATTTATCGTTTTCAAAAACGATCAGCGAATCGTGGTCCAGGAGTCATATCCTGAGAACGGGAAGCGAATCTGGAAGGAGACCGTGGATGTCTATTATATTGCAGATCCCCCCACGGAGGATGTGAACCCCGGCTCCATCGGACTTCCGGCAATACCGGAAAACTACGAGCTACTGGAAGGGGTGAAGGAGGTGGACCGGGGTCCGGCGGGACTGGCCCGGGTGAAGGAGCTTATGGGCGATCAGGGGGTGGTTGGTATTGAGCTGATCTCCTCCAGGGCACTGACCAGCACGGAGGCAATCTATGAATATTATGAACACCCTGAACTGCATGAGCAGTGGGCACAGGAGCGTGTGGACCAGGTGGAGCGGCGCTGGAAGGATATCATGGACATGGAGGTGAAGCCCGATTTCATCTGTGTGGGCGGTTCCGGAACGCTGGTTTTTCAGTCCATGGATATCTTTAAGCAGCTCTCTTTTCCGGCTGTAAAACGCGGTATCGATCTGGCATCAGCAGCAGGTTTCCCCACCCACATTCACTCCTGTGGTCCCCAGGCCGAGCTGGTGAAGCTGATGGCCGGGGAGACCAACCTGACGGTGATCGATCCCCTTGAAATCCCACCCATGGGGGATTGCATCCTGGCCGATTTGAAGCTTTTGTACGGGGATAAGATCGTTCTGAAGGGAAACCTCCACACCACCAATGTGATGCTGAATGAGGATGTGAAGGTGGTGATCGAGGCAGCAAAGCGGGCCATCGACGATGCAGCCGCAGGGGGGAGGTTTATCCTGTCAACGGGAGATCAGTGCGGAAGGGATACGCCGGATGAAAACCTGTTTGCCATGGTGGAAACGGCACGGACCTACGGCAGGTATTGATCCTCCCCCGGCCAGTTTCAGTGATGAACCGCGCGTTCGTTTCGGGGATGTGCCTATTTACTCAGATCGAGCAGCTCTACCTTCCTGAATTCATATGGATGGCTCTCCGCCTGGAGGGCAATGTACCCTGAGGTGAGGGGTGTCCCTTCGGTCAGCGGAGATCCTTCTGCCATATCTCCGCCGATCTGTGGCTTTGAGTAAGTGATTACCGTGTCTCCCTCCACAATGTGGTGGATCATGCTGTCTCCATGCACCACAAGCTCGAAATGGACCCACTCCTCTCCATGGAAGGTTTTTGATGTGGAGTTGGTGCAGTGGCGGGTGACCAGCTCACCGTCGATTACCACATGGGTCCCGGGGGTGCAGAGGTTGCCGGTGGGACGCTCTCCTTCACCGCTTCCTCCCAGGAACTGGGCTTCGATGCTGACAGGAAAGGGCTGGTCAATGCCCATCGATTCGGGCGATTGGGAATGAAACATGACCCCGCTGTTCTTATAGGCCCAGGGCAGGCCGCTGGTCGCTTGTTCCCCCACGATCCGGTATTCCACCCGTAGCTTATAGTGGGAGTAGGGTGTTTTGTAAAAGATGTGCCCGAACTCCCCGTCAAAGCCATCATATTGGTCGTAACGGACCACCATCATTCCATTCTCCACCCGGAAGGTGTTGTTGAAATTTTCGGAAAGGGGGTGTTTGGCCATCTTGACGGTCCATCCATCCAGGTTTTTCCCGTTAAAGAGCTGGATCCA
>JBDLIQ010000214.1:0-2436 GCA_039714775.1 Bacteroidota bacterium | reverse complement strand
GTCACCGAAAATGAGAACATGGCGGTGGCAGGCATCCTCTCCACACAGATCCTGATGGATCAGTTTGTTTACAAGAATAGTCCCTACCGGGAGACGAAGATGCGGACAGCGTGTCCCGTTCAATACGATAAAACATTAACCCCGATCGATTAACAGATCAAGTAAAAAAGTTCCAATGACTAAACCTGAATTTCATCGCGACATACTGAAAGTTAAAGATATTGAGAGGCTGGTCGATCAGATCGCCCAAAGATTGCGTGAGGATGTATCCACCAGGATGCAGCGTTTCGGAGGGGTTATCGGTTTGAGTGGTGGCATTGACTCGTCGGTAACCATGGCACTTGCTGCAAAGGCACTGGGTCCTGAGAAACTCTTCGGTGTGATGATGCCTGAAAAGGACTCCAGCCCTGACAGTGAGGAGCTTGCCCGTGAACTGGCTGGGAAATTCGGAGTGGAGGTGATCAAGGAGGTGATCACCGGTTCCCTGGATGGATTTGGATGTTATGCCCGAAGGGACCAGGCTGTCAAAGAGGTGGTTCCGGAGTATGATCCGCTGGTTCATAAGATGAAGATCGGTATCAAGCATGGGGGTACAGGATCAAAGCTGCCCCCGCTGTTTCATCTGACGGTGGTCAACCCGGATGGATCAGAGATTGTGAAGCGCCTTCCTTCAAGGCAGATGCGCACCATCATTGCGGCTTCCGATTTCAAACAGCGGGCGAGGATGTCCTTTCTCTATTACCATGCCACGCGGTTGCATTATGCGGTATTAGGGACGCCTAACAAGCACGAGGTGGACCAGGGATTTTTTGTGAAGTTTGGTGACGGGGGTGGTGATGTGTTTCCAATTGGCAGACTCTACAAAACACAGGTGTACCAGATAGCAGAATACCTGGGCGTTCCCGAAGAGATCATCGATCGTACACCCACAACAGATACCTACAGTGCCGAGCAGACACAGGAGGAGTTTTTCTATGAGTTTCCGCACGATGTGATGGACCTGCTTTGGTATGCTTATGAGAACAGGTATGAACCTTCCGAAGTGGGTCCGGTGATGGGTATGACCCCCGAAGAGATTGAGCGGAACTACAGGAATTTCGAGCGACGAACTGCCACTACAGAGTACCTGCGGCAGCCACCGATCAACGATTATATCTTCCTTTAATCTATCTTTACCCCACAATGAACGCTTTTGATTATCTATTTGAAAAATCCGGATTTCTCTACAAAGACTTTCTGCTTGGAAACAAAGAAAAGCTTACGTATGAGGAGGTTTATGGTCAATCCCTCAAACTGGCCAGGTGCCTGAAGGAGAAGTATGGTGAGAACAACAACATCCTGCTTGTTAGCCCCAATTCAGCTTACTTTGTTATTGTCTACATGGCGATCATAAAATCGGGCAATGTTTGTGTTCCCCTGAATCCTGCCGTTGAAGATGCCAACCTCGATTTCATCTGCAAGCTGACCGATCCGAAACTGGCATTTGTCGCCCGTTCGCTGAAGGGAAGAGGATTGGAAGCCCTTGAAGATGTGGTTTATGATTTTAATGATCTGCTGAATGAAAATCGGTGTGCCTCGCTGGATGCGTTTGATCAGAATGAATTTGACGGGGAGAGGCTGGCAGAGATTATTTTTACCTCCGGTTCCACAGGAGAACCCAAGGGGGTGATGATTACCCACAGGAACCTTATTGCCAACACCGAATCGATTATCGAATACCTGGAGCTGACGGGTCATGACATCATTGAGATCGTACTTCCTTTCTATTACTGTTACGGATTGTCGCTCCTGCATACCCATATCAGGGTGGGGGGAAGCGTGGTTTTTAACAACAGCTTCATGTTTGTGGGTTCGGTGATCAATGACCTGAACAAGTACTCCTGTACAGGTTTTGCAGGTGTACCCAGCCACTACCAGATACTGCTCCGGAAGACCCAGTCTTTTAAGGAGACGCAATTCCCAAACCTGCGGTATGTGACCCAGGCAGGGGGGAAGCTGCACAATGCATTCATTGAGGAGTTTGTTGACCATTTTCCCGATGTGAACTTTTTTGTGATGTATGGACAGACTGAGGCCACAGCCAGGCTCTCTTACCTTCCTCCGGAAAAGGTGCTTGACAAACTGGGATCGATGGGGAGAGCAATTCCGGGTGTGGAACTCGACATTGTGGATAAATCAGGAAAGTTTATCCGGAAGAGCGGTGTGGTGGGTGAACTGGTTGCCAGGGGGGACAACATCATGAAGGGTTACCTGGGCGATAAGGCCGATACAGAAAAAACCCTCTGCAATGGATGGCTTCATACGGGCGACCTGGCCCACAGGGATGATGAGGGCTATTTTTTCCTCACCGCCAGGAAGAAGGAGATCATCAAGGTGGGGGGCAAGCGGATCAGCCCGAAAGAGATCGAGGATGTGATCGTCACAATCCCGGGTGTG
>JBDLIQ010000213.1:0-2563 GCA_039714775.1 Bacteroidota bacterium | reverse complement strand
TTGAATTACATCTAATTGAATTAGAATGAGAAATCAGGTTATTTTAGAAAAGACAAATGCAGGGGGATATTCGGCCTATCTGCCTGATCTGCCTGGATGTGTCGCAACGGGTAATGCCCTTTCTGAGATTAAAAACTCAATCAGGGAAGCAGTAGACTTTCATCTTGAAGGAATGATATTGGAAAAACTTCCTCTCCCGGAAAGTTTCGAGGGAAGCTATGAGTTGGCATTTAAAATGGATGTTGCATCTCTTTTTGAATGGTTCTCCGGAGTACTCACTAAATCCGGAATTTCACGGCTCACAGGAATGAATCAAAGTTTAATAAGCCAGTACGCTTCAGGAATAAAAACTCCCGGTACCAAACAAACCAGGAAAATTGAGCAGGCACTACATGCCCTGGGTCATGAGTTGTTAGAAATAAAACTGTAAATTAGCGCCGCTCTTAAAGACTGTTTTGACAAAACTCAGTGTAAATATCAACAAGGTTGCCACCCTGCGAAACGCCAGGGGAGGGAATGTTCCCGATGTGCAGAAGGTTGCAGTCGATTGCGAACAGTTTGGGGCGCAGGGGATCACGGTCCATCCCAGGCCCGACGAGCGCCACATTCGTTACAGCGATGTGGAGCTTTTAAAGCCGCTGGTGACCACCGAATTCAATATCGAAGGGTACCCGTCAGGTGATTTCATTGAGCTGGTGACCCGGGTCAGGCCCCACCAGGTGACACTGGTTCCGGATCCTCCCGAAGCCATCACCTCTTCGGCAGGGTGGGATACCATCGCCAACCACGATTTCCTGAAAGATGTGATCGGGGAGTTTCAGCGGCACGGGATCAGAACCTCCATATTTGTAGGCACCGAAACAGCGCTTATCAAAGGGGCGGCCAAAGTGGGGACCGACAGGGTGGAGCTCTACACCGAGCCCTATGCAACGGACTATCCCAAAAACCGGGATGCAGCTGTGAAGCCTTTTGTGCAGGCTGCCGTTGTGGCCAGGGATGCGGGACTCGGACTGAACGCGGGTCATGACCTGAGCCTGGAGAATTTGCGATTCATGAAGCAGCAGATCCCCTGGCTGAAGGAGGTCTCCATCGGACACGCCCTGATTGCCGACGCCCTCTACTACGGGCTCCAGAACACCATCCAGATGTACCTCCGGCAACTGCGCGATTAGACTTTGCAGACTTTAAAATTTACAGACTAACAGATGATTATCGCCGAACAGAAGAGAAAAGAGAATGTGGCAGAGTACCTGCTCTATATGTACCAGGTCGAAGACATGATCCGGGCAAACAAAATGGAGCTCGATTCCATTGAGAAGACCCTGATCAGCAAGTTCGAGGTCTCCTATGATGTGCAAAGAGAGATGCGGGAGTGGTACAAATCGCTGATTGCCATGATGCGTGATGAGCAGAAGGAGAGATCCGGACACCTGAACATCCTGGAGAACCTCTCTGACCAGCTGCATGAGATGCATCACCAGATCCTGAACCAGGGTATCGATACGGCCTATAAAGGGGTACATGAAAAGGCCAAAGCAAACCTGGAGGCATTGCGGATGAGATCGGGACACAGCAAGGAGAACGATATTCAGGTGGCGCTGAACGGATTGTACGGATTGCTGATCCTGAAATTGAAAAAGACCCCCATTACCGAGGAGACCACCCGGGCCTTTGACTCCATCCGGGAGCTGGTGGCCGAGCTCTCATCGAGGTACATGGAGGCGCAGCAGTAAGATTCCGCCGTGATTCGACGAAAGATCTTCATATCGTATCTATTGAATTACAGATCCTGAATGAAACTTTTCCACCGCAAATATGGCGAATCGGGTCCCCCGCTGGTGATTGTGCATGGCCTCTATGGCTCAAGTGATAACTGGGTCTCCATTGCACGGGATCTGTCACAACGTTTCGAAGTCTATGTGATCGACCAGCGAAACCACGGACAGTCGCCCCATTCGGATCTTCATGACTACCCATCGATGCGGGAGGATCTCAGGGAGTTTATGGACGACCGGGGCATTGAAAAGGCGGTGCTTATCGGCCACTCCATGGGGGGGAAGACCGTCATGTCATTTGCAGAGAGGTGGCCCGAAAGGGTGGTGTCGCTTATCTCGCTCGACATCGCGCCAAAATCGTACCGCAACCTGGCGCTGGCCTCCCGTGTGGCGGCCAGCCATTCAAGCATGATCGATGCCATGCTGGAGCTGGATCTGGCGGCTGCCGGGTCAAGGGAGGAGATAGACAGGGCCCTTGCTCAGCGGATCGAATCGGAACGGGTCCGTAGTTTTCTGCTGAAGAACCTGAGGCGGGACAAGGGTGGTGGCTTTTTCTGGCGGATCAACCTGCCGGCCCTCTCCCTTAACCTGGAGCGGGTCATGGAGGGAATGGAGCGGAGCGCCATGGCCTCCGGGGGCGGGATATCTGCGGGTAGTGCCACCGGAGGTTCGATCACCGGATTCCCCGTCCTGTTTGTGGCAGGGGGTGCGTCGGACTATATCAGGCCCGGGGACCACCAGCTGATCAGGGATATCTTCCCGTCAGCTGAGATTGTTACCATACCCGG
>JBDLIQ010000212.1:0-2632 GCA_039714775.1 Bacteroidota bacterium | reverse complement strand
AATAGTTTCCATCTCAGAATTATTTTACCCGGGGTACCTGTTTTGCAGTTTTCAAATGTCACAACGATGTTACATTTGCATTTGCCGAAAAGGGTGTCCCGTTTCGTGAAAACGGGAAGTCACCAGGTGGTGAGTTCCAAAAAACGCAAAATGGACCACCATGGAATAGACAACCGGGTTGTCCCAATGATATAACAGGAATGGCATTAAGCCGATGATGTACATCAGTAGCGCACATCAGCAGCGCACATCAGCAGGATATATCAGTTGTGTACATCAATAAATCCGCTCGCCCAGCCAGTCAGCGATCCGGGTAAGAAACTCCCCGATGGGCTTCCCGATGGACTCGTCGGTCACTGAAAGTCCGGATTGAATCTGCGTTCCCACAAAAAGAAGGAAAATGGCATAGATCCCAAGCAGGATCCACGCCTTTGTCCGGGTGAAATGCTTTCCTGCCAGCAGGATGACAAGGGCAAGGACCGTGGAGAAGAGCAGGAATACCCACACCTCCTGTGTGAATGCCTGGATCTCCGGGGGAAGGGTGATGCTTTCGCCGTTGATCAGGTTATAGAGCAGGATGGGCAGACCCAGGGCAAAGGCAATGTCGAAGATATTGCTTCCCAGGGCATTGCTTACTGCATCATCGTAATTGCCCTTTCGCGCATCCTTAATGGAGATGATGGTGTCGGGGACCGATGTGGCAATTGCGGAGAGTACCACCGCTACAAAAATCAGAGGAATCCTGGTTGCATCTCCGAACATGTCGGTCCCCACAACAAGGAGCCAGGTGCCCATGGTCATCACCACCGTACTGCCGCCCAGCAGGATCCAGGCCCGCTTCGGACTCAGCGATCTCCCGTTAAGAACCAGGTGGGTGATGTTTACTGAAAGGAGGCGGATCAACCAGGACTGAGGAGGTCCGGCAACGGGGGATTCAAATCCGGGATCGGTTCTGCTACCTTTTTTCCGGGTGATCAGGAAAAGGAGCAGAAGGTAGGCCATATAGAGCAACACCAGCCACACTCCGTGCTGCGCCCTCAGCTCTGCATTGAACAAGAAGATTACGAACAGTATCTGGGCCAGGAGCAGGACCAGCCCCTCACGCAACAGCACCTGCTTGTTAAGTCTGATCTTTCTCCCTTTGTCAATGGAGACGAGCATCAGTACAACAAGAGCCGGGATGATCAGCAGGTTAAAAAGGGCACTTCCTGAAGTGACGCCGAGTCCCCCGGAAAAACCATCTGCATCCCTCAGGTAGAACAGGAAAAATATGGTGGTCAGGAATTCGGGCATGGAGCTGGCAATGGCGTTGATGGTGGCCCCCTTGATGCCCGGTGGGAGTCTTCTGCCAAGGAAATCTGATGCCACCTCGAATCCATGGGAAGAGCGCCAGATGATGATGAAGCTCAGGGAGATGAAGAGGAGAGAGAGGAGGATGTTCATGTGACGGACAGTTACCTGGTTCGTTGAATCACATGCATGAGCTGGTCATCCAGGAAGTTGTTCTCATATTCCATCAGAAACCGCTGGGAGAAGCGGCAGATGCGGCGTTGGGAAAGCAATCCCATATAACCCAGCCAGTGCTCTCCGAACACGATGGGAAGGATGTAGAGGTGGTACTCCTTCTCTCCACGGGCGATCCTGCCTGCACGGATGATCTCCTCCAGGGTTTTGCTCTTTTCCAGCATTCCAAACTCCTCCATGGCCCGGATGGCCTCTGAAAGATCTTCGTGGGAAACGGCTCCTGACTGTTCTGTGTGTATGAAGGCGTGGTCGATATCCAGGAAGGAGAAGTCGAAGAATCCGACGGTGAATTTTGTAATCCGCTTTCCCAGCTCTTCCATGCTCTCTATCTCACCCGATGCAATGGCGTTCTTGATAGGATCAAATGCCGAGGCCAGGTTAAACGGGATGTAGCTGATGGTGTGGATCACACCTCCCAGCACCACAACGCCAACCATGTAGAGTAGCAGGGTAACCACTAATGGGTACAGATGATCGGGAAAAAGTGTGGTCACCAGTCCGGCCAGTGGAATGGAGAGGGCGATCATTGATATGGTGTAGAAGACCAGCAGAATGATGCGCTGGAGGTTGTAAACCATGCTGTAAGAGCGGCGGGAGATCATAAGAACAAAAGTAACAAAATTCCGTGTGGATTATTCAAAGTAGATTTTGCGCGGGCTCTTCTCCAGTACCTCTCCGATCAGTGCGGCACGGGTCCCTGAACCGGAAGCGTTCAGTTCATCCATAAGACTGGAAGCCAGGTCGGGAGATACAGACATCAGCAATCCACCGGAGGTCTGTGCGTCATGCATCAGCATTTTCAGGGTATAGGGTACATCCCTGGTAAAGTGGGCATCCCGGCCCGTGAACTCCTGATTGCGGAAGGTTGCCCCGGGGATACTCCCCTTCTCAAAGATATCATAGGCTCCGGGAAGCAACGGGACTGTCCGGGAGGTAATTCTGAAGCTCACCTTGCTCGCTTCGGCCATTTTCATGGCATGTCCGGCCAGTCCGAACCCGGTGATATCGGTCATCCCCTTCACCCCGTACTTTACCGCAGCCTCAGCTCCTGACCTGTTCAGCAGTTTCATCTGATCCAGGGATCTGCGGTAATCTTTCTCACCGGACA
>JBDLIQ010000211.1:0-2789 GCA_039714775.1 Bacteroidota bacterium | reverse complement strand
TAAAGTAATAGCCAGCGCTATGGTAGCTGCAGTAGCAAGGGTAATAATTATAAGACTCCTTCTTCGTCGGCCTCCAAGCTGTGAGGCGATGGAATCCCACACCTTCTCCGGTGGATTCACCTGGTATTCACCCAGTTTCTCCTTCAGAAATCCCTGACCGATATTTTTTTGATTGCTCATCGTACTATAGCTGAACCATAGATGTTTCTAATTTTTTTCTGCAAAATTCCCCGGGCTCGTGAGAGGTTTGACTTGGAGGTTCCCACGGAAATCCCAAGTTCTTCGCTTATCTCCTGGTGACTGTAGCCTTCTATGGCATAGAGGTTAAATACCATGCGGTATTTTGGTGACAGGGTCTGTATCAGTGCCACCAGCTCCTCACTGGTAAGTTCGCTGAAGATTCCGTCGTCAGATTCTTCATGGATCTCACCCTTGAGATCATCAACCCGTTGAAGGATCACCTGGCTCCTGTATTTCTCCAGGGCCGTATTGATCATTAATCTGCGGATCCAACCTGGAAAAGCAGCCGGATTTTTCACCTGATCCAACTTTGCAAATACCTTAATGAACCCTTCCTGCATGATATCCTGTGCGTCTTCCTCACTGGAGGCGTACTGAAGGCATATACCATACATGGCACAAGCGAACCTCCGGTAGAGTTCCTCCTGACTTTTAGGTCTGCCTTTTTTACATCCCTTTATTAATATCTCCAGTTTTTCTGCCAATCCAGTTTTCCTCCTGTGACAAATTTATGCAAATTGGCAGGATATCACATCCCTTAATTACATCTGTATGATGAGAAGTAAGTAGCAAAGGTTGCGTGGAGGTATCAATGTTCCTCATGCATATATAACGCAACCTCTTTGTACCCTTGATCGTCTTTATAATTACAGGCACATCTGGCAAACAATATAGAAGAGAGAAAAACGTATTTAATAAAACACACAACAATAAGCTGAAAATGAAATCATCAGGATATCTATTCATATTTTTGCTGGCATTTGCATCTCTTGGTACCGGGTGCAGCCAGCAAATCGACGATCCCATTTTCGATTACAATCTGAAATCGGCCAAAGTCATTGAAACCAACAATGATTTTGGCCTTGAACTTCTTAAAAAAGTTGTTTCTGGTGAAGAGACCCCAAATATCATGATCTCACCAGCTTCGGTGAGCATTGCCCTGGGAATGGCATACAATGGTGCAGAGTCCACCACCCGTGATGCCTTTGAGGAGGTGCTGAATTATGAGGGTCTCACCCGCGAAGAGGTGAATGAAATCACCAAAGAGCTCATCAATGTACTGATCACCAACTTAAAGGGAAACTTGTTGGAAATCGCCAACTCCATGTGGTATGATGAGGGATTTCCGGTGGAGCCGGATTTCATCGATCTCAATTCCATCTATTACGATGCAGCGGTGCGGGAAATTGATTTTCGGACAGCCAGTGCTGTAAAAACCATTAATGATTGGGTGAGTGACAAAACTCATGGGAAAATCGATGAGATTATTCAGGCCATCGATCCGGCCACGATGATGATCCTGATCAATGCCATCTATTTTAATTGTGTATGGGAGGTTGAATTTGATCCTAAAGATACCGATCAGGCACCTTTCTACAGGGAAGATGGACGGGTATTCGGACAAGTAGAGATGATGCGGCTGGAAAGCACATTTAATACAGCTTTCAACGAAAACTTCAGTGCCGTGGAACTTCCCTATAAAAACGGGAAATTCAGCATGTTCCTGTTCCTTCCCTCTGAAGAGTCTTCGGTGGATGAGCTGGTAGCTCTGCTGGACGGAGTAATTTGGAACAGTTGGCGGGAGGAATTCCATGAGAGGAAAGATTTTACTGTGAACATGCCAAAATTCAAATTTGAATATGAACGCTCCCTGGCCGATGATCTGAAGGAGATTGGACTGGATATCGTCTTCACTGATGAGGCCGATTTCTCAGGGATCAGTCCGGTGGACCTGCTTATCTCCGATGTGATCCATAAAACTTATATTGATGTGAATGAAGAAGGCACCGAAGCAGCCGCCGTTACTGCCGTTGTGCTCCAGGGCACTTCGTTGGGTGCCCCTCCCCCTTTCATTCGCCTGGACCGCCCATTCCTGTTTGCCATCACTGAAAACAGCAGCCAATCGATCCTGTTTATAGGCAAGGTTTCAGAACCATCCTGTGAGTAGATAAAAGAGAACCGGGAAGACCCCATGGTGCAGAGTTCTTATGATCTTTACCATTCTTGACTCTGTATGCTGTTCTGTTTATGCTTGCAACTATTTACTGGTAACAGGAAAAATGGTAATTTGTAGGGCAAAACTCCATATGAAAACCGCCAAAACAGAAAGTCTGGACCGAAGAGCTTTTATAAAAAAATCATCCACAGGAATCGGAGGGATACTACTTACTCCCACGATCCTCCCTTCCTCTGTAAAATGGAGAGGGGCCAATGAGAGGATGCAGATAGGTCATATCGGAGTAGGTAGCAGAGGTACTGGTGAGTTAAAAAATTACTTTCTGCCACTGGAAGGATCCAGGTCAGTAGCGACCTGTGATGTATATCGCAGTAGACGGGAGAAGGGTGTTGCGCTTATCCGATCATACTACAGGGAAAACGGGATTTCCGCTCCTGAATGCACGCCATACCTCGATTTTGAGGAGATGTTGAAACGTGATGATATGGATGCGGTGCATATCACAACACCGGACCACTGGCATGTTCTGGGAGCCATCAGGGCAGCAAGGGCCGGAAAACATATCATGCTGGCAAAACCGCTTGGATTAAGC
>JBDLIQ010000210.1:0-2802 GCA_039714775.1 Bacteroidota bacterium | reverse complement strand
TTTGAGGAGGCGCGCCGCCAGAAACCGGTCTGCGCCATGGCTGTGAACTGGTGCTATAACGAACCGTGGATTACGGCGGCCAACAACAGCCTGATCAGCTATCCCAACCAGCCCAAACCCGCTTTTTACGCGGTATCCAACTCCTGCAGGCCCTTTTTGGCCAGTGCCCGCATTCCTAAGTTTTCATGGAAAGAGGGTGAGACATTCCACTGTGACCTCTTTGTTTTGAATGACCTCTACGAGAACATTACATCGGGAAAGATGCATGTTATACTGAGAGCTGCCGGAGAGGAGATGAAACTGCTTACCTGGGAGTTTGAAGAAGCGGCGGCCAACCGGAATATTGAGGGTCCCACGGTCAGGGGCACACTTCCCCACTGGGAGGCCGACCGCTTCGAGCTGGTGCTGGAGGTGGAGGGGCAGGAAGCGTACTCCTCGGCCTATACACTACAGTACAGGCCGGCGATCAGGCAGGAGCAGCCTGCTGAAACCAGAAGATTGAACCAGTAAGAACTTTAAACCAGCAAGGATTTAGAATGAAAAAGTATATAATCTCCCTATCCCTGGCATTTGCCCTTTTCAGTTACCACACCCTCTTCTCACAGGAGGTGACCACCTCCTCCCTGCTGGATGAACTTACCGATTTGAAGCGGCTCTCAGAACTGAGCGGACCGCAATACCAGGTGTTGAACTTCAGCTCCTACGACAGGCAGAGCAGCGGCAAGTACAAGGATCAGCGGGGCTGGTATCAGAACTCTGATGGTTTTGGCAATGAGCCCTTTCCGAATTTTGAAAGGGTGATCGAACCGGCAGACAGCGATGGGAACGGAAAATTTGTGATCTGTGATGTGAAAGGACCGGGGGCCATTGTTCGTGAGTGGTCTGCAAAACTGAATGGCGAGGTGATGGTCTACCTGGACAACAACAAAGAGCCGGTGTACCAGGGGTCGGCCAACTATTTTTTCAGACATACCTACGATGCCATTACAGGAGTCCCGGAGGATAAAACCTCTTACGACAACACCATCAGTCAGTCGTTTTCGGGATACTATCCCATCCCCTTTGCTGAGCGTTTGCGCATCGAGTGGAGCGGGAACCTGAAGGAGTTGCATTTCTACATCTTGCAGATCAGACAGTATGCAGAGGGCACCCGTGTGGTCACATTCAATCCGGGAGAGATTGAGACCCATGACGGTCAGATAGAGCGGGTGAAGGCGGTACTCTCCGATCCAATGATCCTGCCACTCTCTGCAGGGGCAAAGGAGACCACGATACCCGTTGTAACTATTCCGAAGATGAAGAAGAGGAGCAGGGTGCTGCAGCTTACCGGCGGCGGTGCCATCGAAAAATTGTCAATCAAAGTGCATGCAGATGATCTTGAAAAGGTGCTTCGCCAGGGTGTGCTGCACATTGTCTTCGACGACTATGTCCATGGACAGGTTCAGGCTCCGCTTGGCGATTTTTTCAATACAGCCATGGGAATTGATCCATTGAATTCACTTCCCTTTACAGTAGGCAGAGACTCTGTTTTGACCTGCCGTTTTGTAATGCCTTATAAGGAGTCGGCATCCATCTGGATTGATAACTTTTCGGACCAGGATATTGAGATCGAAGGCACCGTACACACCACACCCCTTCCATGGGAGGAGGGCAAAACCATGTATCTCCATACAACCTGGAGGATTGATCACAATATTACAGCGGAGGAGTATGCCCCGGTCGACCTGGTTGTATTGATGGCCCATGGCAGGGGCAGGTACGTGGGGACATCGGTCTTTCTTAAGAATCCTGCCACCGGTCCGAACAACTGGGGCAATTGGTGGGGCGAAGGCGACGAGAAGGTCTATATTGATGATGATCGTTTTCCACGCATTTTTGGTACCGGAACAGAGGATTATTTCGGTTATGCCTGGTCCTCCTCCGACCTGTTCAATTATGCCTATATTGGCCAGCCCCGCAACGACGGACCCGGGAACAGGGGTTTTGTTACCAACTACAGGTTTCATGTCATCGATGATTATACCTTTAACAACAACCTCTCCTTCTTTATGGAGCTTTATCCGCACGATTCCATTCCGGAGTTTACCTATGGCCGCATGGCATACTATTATGCACTGGATGGTTCCTACGACGATCATGAGGTGATTACGGAAGATGATGTGAGGATCCCTGTGATGACCGCCACATGGAGACCCAAGGCAATCAAGGGATCAAAGGGATTTACATTTCATGAGGCTGAGGAGGTTCTGACCGGCGGGAAACATGCCGGGAGCGAGGCGGGACATCTCTGGAGCGATGCAAAACTATTGCAGTGGAAGCCTGTGAAAAAGGGAGAAAAACTTACTTTTGAGTTCTCTGCACCGGCGGGGGAGAAGATGGAGGTGCTGCTTACCTTGAAAAAGTCACCTGAAGGAGGCCGTTTCAGTATAAAGGTAAATGGAGAAATGATAAATAATGGAGCTGTCTATGAACTGTATGAACCATGGCATACCATCTCCCATAACATCTACCTGCCGGCTATAGAAGAGCTGAAAGAGAAGAATAAACTGGAACTGATCTATGAAGGAGGTGAAGGTGGGGAGATCGGTGTCGATTTCATCTGGGTGAGGGTAAACTAACCTATCCAATGCAGAATTTATCACAAAACAGATATTTGCAGATATGAGCAAAGGAGTAGCAATCGGGGTCGATGTGGGGGGAAGCCACATCACCTCGGCAGTGATTGATCTTGACGGAAATGTTGTATTAACAGAGACAATCTTGGAGAGGGATGTGGACCCGGGTGCCGAAGCTGGTGTAATC
>JBDLIQ010000209.1:0-2825 GCA_039714775.1 Bacteroidota bacterium | reverse complement strand
ATATGCCAACCATCTTGCTTAATCCATAATAATTCATAACATTTGCAGGTACAAACCTCTTTTCCATGGAAGTACCCATCGTTCATCTGATTCAGGGAATGCTCGCCCCGGGGCTGATGATTTCGGCATGTGGCCTGCTCCTGCTTGGTATGAACAACAAATACAGCCTTGTGGTAAACCGCATCCGCCTGCTCAACGAGGAGAAGCGCAGGATCTTTCACCAGGAGACCACCGATGAGACCGACAGCAGCAGACTGAGCAATATTGAACTGCAGATCAGCCACCTTATTGAGAGGATCAGGCTGGTTCGCAATGCAGTATTCAGTTACTCTGTGGGGGTGGCCCTCTTTATTGTCGCCTCTGTGCTGATCGGGGTGACCATTAATCAATCCACTCCGGCATTTGACTGGCTGATTGTCGCCTTTTTCTACGCCGGGATGTTCGCGGTTTTCGTGGGGATCATTTTTGCTGCCATCGAGGTGTGGATGGGATACCGCATCGTAAAGATCGAGATCTCCGAGATCTATAAACCGGTGGAGTAAAGGGTCAACTATAGTACGACCGCTACTGAACCACCAGTTGCTTTACAACAGTCTGATTGCCAAATCCGGCTCTTACCAGGTACAACCCTTCCCGCCATTGCGCTACAGGCAAAGTGATGTGATGCTCTGCCGGAGCCAGGTTCTGCTCTGTCATGGAATGGATCAGGCGTCCTGAAGCATCAAAGACCTCCAGCCGCAAATCGGTCGTCTGGCTGAGAACAAACCTCGCACCCGCTTCAGTCGATGCAGGATTCGGGAAGAGGATCAGGTAATCCACCGGCTTCGGATCGATCCCTGGAAGATCCCCGGTTCCGGTATAGACCGCTCCCTTCAGCGCCCTTCCTTCGGGGTATCTCTTTCCATCACTATTGACCAGGTAGGAGGCCACCCAGTCGGGACGCTGGGGAGTTAGTTCGGGAGTTAATTCATTCCTGTTCCAGCAGAAATAATCCTCCCAATTCTGGTCGGTGAGTCTCTCAAAATTGGACCGCACCTCCTGGTGGAACGAGGAGACCGGACCTGCATAGGCCATATACTGCCCGGGGCTGCAACTGTTTTCGGCCAGGAAGACACCCATATTGATCTTCCCGTTCCCCACATGGAGTACATTGCCTACCACTGCTCCGAATTGATCGGTAGGCTGGGTATGTACATCCGCCACCGTATAATCGGTATTCAGGGCTTTTTGCAGATCGAAAAACAGATCGATGTACCATCCCGAGACGGAGGGACCGGAAGCCATATAACCATTGATCATGGTCTTCAGAAAGGTGATCTCCCCATCGGAAAGGGGAGCGCGATCAAGCTCCTTCGTGGCAATGGTTCCAAGCTGCTGCATGATCTCCGCATACCCATTGTAATATGTTACGATCTGCTCTTTGCTCTCCATGGGAATGCCAGAAAAAACCTCCCCGAAAAAATCTGCCGCATTATCGGCAAAAAGAGCAAGATTGCCATATAAATCAGGGTAGGGCTCCACATATGTAAAGGGATAGGAGCAACCCGTACCGCCTGTATAGGATTGCTTACCATAGAGGATGTTGTCGTGCCTGAGCTGTGCCCATGAGGTGAGCTGGGTATTGAGCTTCTCATGGTGCCAGGCGGTGGTCTGCATAAAATAGGGCAATTTGGTTGATGAGTTGAGGGGGTTCAGGGTGCGAAGGGCTCCCAACCAGGTATTGTAGAGAGATTGCTCCCAGAACTGATCATCGTACGATTCGATAAGGTACTTAAGACCCGCCATGTTGGAGCCATATTTATAGGTCTCCAGCTCCCCTTCCAGAAGAGCGAGTGCATCCTCATTGCCCAGGGCTGCCATGGCATCCAGTGGATCGGGCAGTGGCCTCCAGATCTTCTTGTCTTCATAAACGATCCGGTCAAAAACCACTTCGCTGAAGACATAGGAGTCCACCAGGAATTTCTGTCCCAGCAACTTGAAAGAGACGGGCAGGCTTCCCGGGTCTGCCGAAAAAGGATCCACCAGGAAAAAGTTTGACATGATCTTCTGTCCGTAATCATCCGATGCATTCAGCTGCTCCATAAAGGAGTCAAACTTCCCCCCATCGAACAGGTCACTACTTGAGACAAGCTCCTGGTCGCTTAACGTTTTTAACTCTCCCGGGGTCATGTTGTCGTCGGGACCAACCATAAAGGAGATGATCTCCTCATGTTTGGTAAGGTTTTCCATCTTGCCACATCCGTATAGCAGATCATTCAGCAACAGTGCCCCCAGCTGCATTCTTCTCAACTCATCATCGGTCCAGTTAGTTTCCCATGGATTTTCGGGTGGTGCGGTCAGCAGAAAATCGATCCGGCCCAGCCACATCATCGCCTTGAAATATTTTTCCAGCGTAATGACCCCGTCACGGGTGTAAATATCCTTATTATAGTGTCCCCTGGGTGTGAACTGGCTGAAATCGAGCTTCCGTTGCCTGCTCTCTGTGAACAGCGTCATGAATGTCATCTGTTCACCATCAATGGCCTCCATGACCGCCTTGAATTTCTCTGCATTGTCATACTGGGGCAGGTACTCTATACCTTCAGCCAGTGAGCGGGCAACCGAAATATAGAGGTCCACATCCTTCACTGTTTCTGTATAACGGTTGTCACCCGCATATTCCGAGACCAGTGTGGGATAGTGATCATACATGGCACCCAGCAGCTCCTGCAGGTTAGGCTCCAGAAACTGCCACTCGATGGTCTGCAGGATGGCATCATAGGAGTTGTGCAGGGTGTGGAGAATGAAATCGGAGCTGAGGAAGAGTGGCAGGTCACTGCTGTAGA
>JBDLIQ010000208.1:0-2846 GCA_039714775.1 Bacteroidota bacterium | reverse complement strand
GAGAGTGAGGGTGAGGGTGAGGGCGAGAGTGAGAGAGAGGGTGAGTGGTGATTTGCAAATAGTGAAAATAAGATGGAAAGGTTTCAGAAAAAGTTAAACAGAATTCTGGAGGTTACACTGGTGATCGTAATGTCGGTTCTGGTGGTGGATGTGCTCTGGCAGGTATTCAGCCGGTATCTGTTAAGTTCGCCCAGCTCATTTACCGATGAACTGGCCGGCTTCCTGCTGATCTGGGTTGGACTCCTGGGAGCAGCCTATGTGGCAGGAAAGAAGGAGCACCTGGCCATAGATATCCTGTTGCAGAGATCACCCCCTGCAAGACAGCGCAGGCTGCAGCTGATCATCCATTCACTGGTCCTTCTTTTTGCCTTGTTTGTGATGGTGGTGGGCGGTATCATCCTTATGTATACCCGGTTTGTCCTGCAGGTAAAATCGGCTGCCCTTCAGCTGCCACTGGGATATGTATACATTATCATTCCCGTGAGTGGCCTGATCATCATGTTCTATGAAGTGCTCTTTATCCTCCAATTGAAAAAGTCCTGACAGATGGAAGTTCTTGTTCTTGTCATCAGTTTTATCATCCTTCTTGTCATTGGAGTTCCCATTGCATTCAGTATCGGGATTGCCGGTATTCTGACCATGTTGATGTCCATCGATGCGCTGCCTGCTTTCACTACCTACGCACACAGAATGGCCACCGGGCTGGATAGTTTTGCACTGCTCGCCATCCCCTTCTTTGTGCTGGCCGGGGGGATCATGAACAGGGGCGGGATTGCCATTCGGCTCATTGATTTTGCACGGGTCCTGGTGGGACGCTTCCCCGCCGGTCTGGCCTTTGTCAATGTAATCGCCAATATGCTGTTCGGTGCCATCTCAGGATCAGCGGCAGCTGCAACATCAGCCATCGGCAGCATCATGGGGCCCGAAATGAAAAAAGAGGGATATGATGAGAGCTACAGTGCTGCAGTAAATATATCTTCAGCCACCACCGGACTCTCTATCCCACCCAGCAATATACTTATTATCTATTCACTGGCCAGCGGGGGCGTCTCCATTACAGCCCTCTTCCTGGCAGGATACGGTCCGGGGATCCTGACCGGTTTGGGCATCATGCTTGTTGCCATGTCGATGATGATCTTTAAAAACAGGGGCATCTCCGGCCTGGTGAGGACCCTGGCGAAAATCCTCCTGGTTTCTGTGGCACTGATTGGAGCAGGCATCGGACTTAAAGCCATTCATGACCACGCTTCCACCCCGGCATTCAACGGGACCCTATACACGCTGCTGGGGATCTTGCTGGCCTGGTCGGTGTACAAATCGGCCACCAACTGGAGCTTCTTCAAATTCGCACTCCGGAAATTCATTGCCGCACTCCCCTCCCTCCTGATGTTGGTGATCGTCATTGGTGGAATCGTCGCCGGTTTCTTTACAGCCACTGAAGCATCGGCTGTTGCAGTTCTCTATGCCCTGATCCTGGCCCTGATTTACAAAGAGATCACATTAAGGGACATGCCGGCCATCATCCTCCGATCGGTCCGCACCACCAGTATTGTTCTGCTGCTGGTTGCCACCAGCATCGGGATGTCGTGGATCATGTCTTACGAGAACATCCCACAGAATGTGAGCACCGGGTTGCTGAGCCTGAGTGATAATCCTGTTGTGATCCTGCTTGTGATCAACTTCATTCTCCTTTTTGTTGGTGTGTTTATGGACATGACACCTGCCGTACTGATCTTTACACCCATTTTCCTGCCCATTGTCACCTCCCAGCTGGGCATGGATCCGATCCACTTTGGAATTGTCATGGTGCTGAACCTCAGCGTTGGACTCTGTACCCCTCCTGTAGGTTCTGTCCTGTTTATAGGCTGCAGTGTAGCCAACCAGAAGATCGAACAGGTGGTACGCCCCCTTCTGCCCATGTTTATCATCATGATTGTTGTATTGATGCTGGTTACCTACATCCCCTCCATAAGCCTCTGGCTTCCAAACTTTTTTATACAATAAATTGCTAATCTGATAAAAAGAGGTATGGTAAGCGTAATTTTGACGTTAACTTTGGTTTTAACCGTTGAGATACTTAACTTAGCGGTATGAATGCTTCTTTAAGACCAATCAATCCATATATATCGGTAGACTGTGTCATTTTCGGCTTTAAGACCAACAAGCTGAAAGTGCTTCTTATCGAAAGGGAGTATACAGATGAAAATGGAGAGAGAGCCAGCGACCTCAAGCTTCCCGGTGATTTTATAACCCGCATGGAAGATCTGGACCATGCTGCCAGCCGAACCCTTAAAGAACTTACTGGTTTGCGTGATATCTTCCTGAAGCAATTTTATACATTCGGACACCCTGAAAGGGTCAACCGCAAAATAGATATGAACTGGTGGTTTGATACAACCGGGATGACAATTCACAGGGTGGTTACAACTGCCTATTTTTCCCTGATCAATATCTCCGAAAGCAATGAAGAGTTCGCCATCAAGAACAACGCCTCATGGATCGATGTTGACCAGATCCCCATACTGGCTTTCGATCACGGTGAAATCGTTGAAAAGGGACTGCTTCACCTTCAGAATGCACTAAAGAATGAACCCATTGGCTTTGAGATGCTACCCGAAAAGTTTACCATCAGAAAACTACAGACCCTTTATGAGGCGATCTTCAATGTGAAGCTGGATAACCGGAATTTCAGAAAGAAGATCCTGAAGGCAAAACACCTGGTTCAATTGGATGAAAAGCAGGCTGGAGTTGCCCATAAGCCGGCCTATTACTACCGATTCAATAAAACAATTTACGAACAAACAAAAAAAGAGTCCCTGGGATTCAACTTCTAACCCTCAACTTCT
>JBDLIQ010000207.1:0-2887 GCA_039714775.1 Bacteroidota bacterium | reverse complement strand
GGTATTGCCCACCTGTTCTGCATGGGTTCCCGATCCAACCTCAAGGTGAATATCAGCCGGCGGAATGTTCAATGCATCAAAGAAAGTCTGCGACATCTGATGATCGTAATGCTGACCGGTATGCACCAGCAAATGTTTCACTTTTTCACCGGATCCGGTGTTGTGTTTTTCAATGGCTCTGATAAAAGGGGCAATCTTCATAAAGTTTGGGCGAGCGCCCACTACTGATATTATCTTCATATTTCTAATAATTCTATTTTAATACTCAATTATTGCTTCCAGACATCTTTCAGCAGATTTACCATCCCAAAATTCAGGAATATTAGGCTTTCGATCAAGAGTAAGAATCTGGTTATATGCTTCTCTTATGACTTTTACATTGTTACCAACCAGTTGGCTCGTACCTCCATTTTCCTTAAGCGTAACATCCCATTCTGTATTCCATCGCAAAGTAAGACATTGCGTTCCAAGAACAGTGCACTCCCCTTGTAAACCACCGCTATCGGTAAGTAATAGTTTCGCTGACATATTTAACCGCAGCATATCGTGGTATCCGATGGGTCGCAACAACACCAGGTTGGGGGTCGCCACCACCTTGTCCCACAATCCAAAAGTCTCCAGTTGCTTCCTGGCGCGCGGATGAATGGGCCAGAACAAAGGCATATCCCCGGAAACCTCATCTATCAAGAAATCAATCAGTGGCGTAAATATCTCTTTATGGTCCACATTGGAGGGCCGATGCAGGGTCATCACTGCATAGTGCTCCTCCTCAACTGAAGGAACAGCACTCCCATCAAGCAGCAAATTAGCAGCCAATACATCCGAAATCTTCAACCCGGCAGCCTTTTCTCTCTGCTCCTCCAGGGTATCGATCATGATGTTTCCCACAAATCCGATCTTGGAACCCTCAACCCCCTCCTTCCCCAGATTCTCAATGGAGAGTGTATCGGGTGTTAATAACAGATCAGACAGACGGTCAGTCACAAGCCGGTTGATCTCCTCGGGCATTGTCAGGTCACCCGAACGCAGCCCCGCCTCAATATGACAGCATTTCACATGCTGCTTCTTGGCCGTTACCGAACAGGCCAGGGTGGCATTTACATCCCCAACCACAACTACCCAGTCGGGCTTCTCCTCCATCACCACCTTCTCAAAAGCGATCATGGTATTGCCCACCTGTTCTGCATGGGTTCCCGATCCAACCTCAAGGTGAATATCAGCCGGCGGAATGTTCAATGCATCAAAGAAAGTCTGCGACATCTGGTGGTCGTAATGCTGACCTGTATGCACCAGCAAATGCTTTACTTTTTCACCGGATCCGGTGTTGTGTTTTTCAATGGCCCTGATAAAAGGGGCAATCTTCATAAAGTTTGGGCGGGCACCCACTACGGAGATAATTTTCATGTAATATGCTTTTAACGATATTTCTAAACCTTAACAAATTTACTTAGGTCATACGAGTCCTGTACCGGAATGTTGCCTGAAAATTGATGAGTCCAACAATTCCTGTGACCAGTGTACAACAGAAGAGCCATAACTTCATCACTTACACCATCATCTATTAACCTATTTTACACGATATCATACACCCTCTTTTTTGATCCGATGGCTTATGTTTTCTCATGTTAGTTCCATTGATAAACCTGTTAATTATTTCGGGTATAAAATAAAACCAAACTGTTTAGGAATAGTTATATTTAAATTAAATTTGAATGCTTAACCCTAATGCTGGAGGAGAATGTGAGATGGATTCCGTGAAGGAAGATCGCATGGTGTCGAAGAAGACTGGAACGGAACTGATCCCTAAATGGTACGCAGTATATACCCGCCCAAGATTTGAGAAGCAGGTCCTGAAAGAACTGCTTGATCAGGGTATTGAGGCATACCTGCCCCTGATCAAAACCATGAGGCAGTGGTCAGACCGCAAGAAGATGGTGGAGATCCCCCTGTTCAGCTCCTATGTGTTTGTTAATATTGACCGCAGGTTTTACGACCAGGTGCTTCAAACAAACGGGGTGGTGAAATACATCACTTTTGAAGGGAAAGCTGCAACCATTCCCCCCGATCAGATTGACACCCTAAGGATCATTGTGGACAGTAATGAGAAGGTGGAGACCACCTGGGAGAGCAGGAAGAAAGGAGACCGGGTGATGGTCATAGCTGGGAGTCTGAAAGGGCTGAAAGGTGAACTGATCTCGGACGGGGGAAGAAAGAAAGTATTGGTAAGAATCGACAGTATAGATCAAAACCTTACTGTTGAAGTGCATAGCTCTTTGATTGAACAGATCAAAGAGGGTTAGAGGTTTTTCGTTAATAGTTAGGTGAAGAATATTCCTAACCAATAACCGTTAATTATTAACCCAACGATGTTGGTCAATTGTGACTGACTGGGCGGAGCCATGCAAAACCGCCATTAAACAAGCTTATAAATCAATAATTTAATATATGTCAAAAGTTGCATTACTTACAGGGATCACAGGTCAGGACGGAGCATACCTTGCTGAATTCTTACTAAAAAAAGGATACATCGTACATGGGATCAAACGAAGGGCTTCCATGTTCAATACCGAACGTATTGACCACCTCTATCAGGACCCTCATGTACAGGACCGGAATTTCGAACTCCATTATGGGGATCTGACCGATTCCATGAACCTTACCCGGATCATCCAGGAGACCCAACCCGATGAGATCTATAACCTGGGTGCCATGAGCCATGTGAAGGTAAGTTTTGATTCACCGGAGTATACTGCCAATGCTGATGGACTGGGTACTCTCCGGCTCCTGGAGGCTATCAGATTGCTGGGAATGATTGACAAAACCCGAATTTACCAGGCCAGTACTTCAGAATTATACGGACTGGTGCAGCAGGTTCCCCAATATGAAA
>JBDLIQ010000206.1:0-2893 GCA_039714775.1 Bacteroidota bacterium | reverse complement strand
CTGCTCGTGAGGCGAACCCTGTCCCCAGTCAAAATCGACCATCTCATCCACCCTGGTCACAACCGGTTCTCCCTCCATATTTTCATTGTTGAAATACTCCGCCTTTAGTCCGTGTTCACCCGCTTCGGCACCCGGGGGAAGCAGGTATTGCGACTCCACCACAGCCATGTTCGGTGGTTCTATGGCGGCACCTTCAAGGTAGAACAGATCCACCCGGTCTCCCAACCTGTTTTTCAATCCATCCAGGGGAGTGACCGAGTAGAAGGGCCTCACCTCTGAACTGCCCCCTCCACCTACGCGGTTTACACTTGCATTGGGCCCGATAACCGCAATTGTCTTAATCTCTTTTTCATCCAGGGGCAAGAGTCTCTCCCGGTTCTTTAACAGGACAATGGCCTCTCGTGCCGTCCTGGCAGCCAGTGCCCTGTGCTGGGGGCTGTCCAGTTCGCCAACTGGCAGCGAATCTTTATCATCAAAGACCCCGATCTTAAAATAGAGACTCAGCACATTGGTGACCATGGCATTAATCTCCGCCTCATTTACCAGTCCACTCTTCACAGCCTCCACCAGTTGGTCATTGAAAAATTTTGGTTTCCCGGGCATCTCCAGATCCAGTCCGGCTTTTACCGCAGGTACCACAGAGTGGGTGGCATCCCAATCCGACATGACAAACCCGTCGAAGCCCCACTCTTCCCTCAGAATAACGGTCAGAAGGGTTCTGTTCTGAGTGCAGTGTTCACCGCGGACCAGGTTATAGGCTGCCATCACCGTCATGGGTTGTGCCTCTTTAACAACCATTTCGAAAGCTGGCAGGTAGATCTCCCTGAGGGCTCTCTCATCCAGCCTGGCATCGTAACTTGAACGTGAGCTCTCCTGGTTATTTAAGGCATAGTGCTTCAGGGAGGTTGCAACACGCTGAGATTGCACCCCGTTTACAAAATTCACTCCCATCCTTCCAGAGAGAAACGGGTCCTCCGAATAGCTCTCAAAATTGCGGCCACCCAGGGGAGTACGGTGAATATTCACGCAGGGACCCAGCACGATATCCGCCCTCTTTGCCCGGGCCTCTCTCCCGATAGCAACCCCGATCTCATGAATCAGCTCTTCGTTCCAGGTGGCGGCCATGGCCACCCCCACAGGGAATGCGGTTCCCGGTTTGTCTCCAACTCCATTGGGACCATTCACCAGGTTCAGGGAGGGAATGCCGAAACGAGGAATTGCATTTGTCCGCATGCCGTCCATACCACCCAGCAGCAGCACCTTCTCCTCCAGGGTTAAATGGGAGGTTAAATCGGCAGCCCTCTCTCTGTCAGATAAGTCCTGCTGAGTGGAGAGTTGATAGATATGCACCCCGAAAGGCTCATACTCTTCTGTAAATGTGCCATCGGCGATCTCCAGACTGCGCCCCTCCTCCAGTACATTTGCCCTCTTAAATCCCTGCAATCCTGAGAAGGTAACTTTGACAGGATTTTTGTCCGAATTAACGGTGAGCAGATAGGTTTTGTCCCCCACCTCTTTTGTCATTATCTCAACGCCTGTGTCAACCGAATACCTGAGTTCGTGATACTCCTTTTCGATGTTCAGTCCGGCGGAAGGGGCAGCCAGCACCTCCTGCATTGCACCCAGCTCCCGGGTCACCCTGGCCAGATCTTCCATGAAAGGGGAGGGCTGGGGTGTATAGTTCGTGCCCCAGTATAGAATGCCATTGGCTCCGTGGACAATTGCATTGTAAGCCATAAACCGCGACTCCTCGTAGGTCGGATACAGCACCATGGAGCTGTCCTGCTTACTCTTCTCCTTCAGCATCTCCCAGGAGAATCCCTGCAGTACCATGAAAACAGGCATCTTGTCTTGTACAACCTGTCTCATTTTATCCACATATTCTCCCACCTGGCTGATATAGGGATTCAGCAGATCGCCCTGCAGTCCGTCCGGATAGAGCGCATAGGATGGTTTGATCCCATGGGGGATGACCGGGTAGACATCGCAGGCCACCAGGTCGGTTGATATGTTGTACTGCTGAATGGTAGAGACCAGGTTCACCGGTCCGTGGTTGGTGATGACCATGTGTTCCGCATCCAGTTTTTTAATAAAATCATAGGTTCTCTGCATCTGTTCCAGCGGGATGCGCGGTTCGGCAGATCCCCATTTGAAGGCAGGCTCATCTTCAATCTCCCAGAAGAGCAGTGCAGGATGTTCCTTAAATTCGTTCACCAGCGATCCGATCCTTTCGATATCCTCCACCTCTTTCTCCAGGGTAATCGATTTTGTATAGACCCAGGTATAGAGCCCATTCTCATGGGCGGTATCCATCTCCCTGGCATTGGCAACGCGGACATAATTATAGCCCCTGGAAGCCAGTGTTTTAAAGGGGGTGTCTGTTTTGGGAAGGTGGTAAGAACCAATAATAAATTTGCGTTCACCTTGGATAACCATCATGCCGTCATCATCAGAACCAAAATCAGCGGGGGTGATATTGCAACTGTTTGCAGAGAGCATCGTGATTGCAATGACAGTGTATATGAAAAGTCGCATGATATTGTGGGATGTTTGAAATAGGCTAATAAAGATTTTGCAGAACCCGGGGAAGTTACTGTTTTCTGGGTACGAACACAACACCGTGATTTAGTCACTATCTACCTGCCAAACTGCCCGGGTAGTCAAGAAACTGAAACATCACCTCCTGGTTCTTCTTAAAATAGCGGGTCTCTTCCACAAGCTCGCCGGCCCAGTCGGCGATGACCCCCGGCCCCTCCCAGGGAACGTACATGAAACAGTGTATATTCAATGGTTCAGTCATCACATTTCTTTTTAGTAAAACGACACAGCAGCTCCCGTACCAGGTCCACACTTTCGATGTAGTAGGAGGCCTTGGTTGTTTTGGTGCCCACCT
>JBDLIQ010000205.1:0-3038 GCA_039714775.1 Bacteroidota bacterium | reverse complement strand
TGAAATTCTGGGCCGTCTTTATGCCTGTGGTTTTGAAGTGGTGGAAGACAACTTCGTCAACGGACTCTATTTCTTTGTAACAAACCGGATCAAGGAGCCTGCTTTTGATGAAAATCCAACCTATGGTCCGTTTGTTACCCTCAGGCGTGTGGGCAAAGGAGGGAAGCCGATCAAGGTCTATAAGCTGCGCACCATGTACCCTTACGCAGAGTACCTGCAGGATTATGTCCACAAACGCAACAACCTGGAAAATGGGGGAAAGTTTAAGGATGATTTCAGGGTGGCAACAGCCCGGGGAATTCTGCGAAAACTATGGATCGATGAACTTCCCATGATCCTTAACCTCTTCCGGGGTGACCTGAAACTGGTGGGGGTGCGGCCGTTGAGTAAGCACTATTTTGAGCTCTATTCGAAGGAACTGCAGGAGAAACGTACCAAGTACAAGCCCGGACTGGTCCCCCCCTACTATGCCGATATGCCGGAGACCCTGGAGGAGATCCAGGCCTCTGAGATGCGTTACCTGGAATCTTTCGAAAAGCATCCCTTGCGCACACAGTGGTGTTATTTTTGGAGAGCGTGGAAGAACATATTGTTTAAGAGGGCCCGTTCTGCGTAGAGGTTATTTGCTTTTTCGGTTTTGGAATTTCTTCCCTTGTGACGTTTCTATTATGAAACGATAATATCCTTATCTTTCGGCCAAATCATGATTATAGATGATACTTGTGACTGGCGGAACCGGACTCCTGGGATCGCACCTGCTGTTTGAGTTGGTGAGGGAACATGAAGAGGTGGTGGCACTGAAGAGGCCCTCGTCTGACCTGGAGGAGGTGAAGCGTGTTTTCTCTTACTATTCCGGAGAGGCGGATGAGCTGTTCAAGCTGATCGACTGGGTGGATGTGGATCTGCTCAACTATGCTGAGGTGGAGGGGGTAATGATCGACATTGAGCAGGTGTATCACTGTGCTGCCACAGTCTCTTTTCAGCCCCGTGACCGGCAATGGATGATTGACTATAATACCCGGAGTACGGCCAACATTGTGAATGCCTGTATGGCCACCAGTGTGGAGAAGCTGTTGCATGTCTCCTCCTCCTCAGCCATTGGCAGGTCGTCCGAAGGATCCCCGGCTGATGAAACGATGATCTGGGCCCGTTCCAAATCCAGCACCGGCTATTCGGTCTCCAAGTTCAAATCGGAGATGGAGGTGTGGAGGGGGATTGAAGAGGGATTGAAGGCGGTGATTGTCAACCCCACCATCATATTCGGACCGGGATTCTGGAACCGGGGAAGCTCCTCCATGTTTAGCCGGGTGGCAGGTGGATTGAAGTTTGCCACACCGGGGGTGACAGGCTATGTGGGTGTACAGGATGTTGTCTCGGCCATGACGCGACTGATGGATTCGGAGATTTCCGGGGAGCGGTTTATTCTGAATTCTGGAGATTATTCTTTCCGCGAGGTGTTTGAAATGATCGGTGTGGCACTGGACAAACCCGGGAGGCTGAAACCGGTGAAACCTTCCACATTGAGGCTCCTCTCCCGCCTTGACGCTCTGGCAGGATTCTTTACCCGGAAACGCCGCATTACATCGGAGCATGTGCGGGCAGCATTCGGTGAAGCGCGCTTCTCCAGCGAGAAGATCCGTGAGGCCATCGGGATGGAATTTGTCCCGTTGGAGGAGGTTATCGGGCATGTGGCTGGACATTACAGAGGAGATTTCCCGCAAAAGTAACATCCTGCATCCCCTGAAGATAGCTGGTTTTACGGGCAAGGATGATAAACGACTCCCCCTCCCGGAAAACTTTCGAAACCCCTGTTGCGACGGGAGGGGGATGAATCGCTTACGTTGATCAGTTATAGATGTGTTCAGGCGAAAAATATCAGCGTGATCTTCCAAAAAAATTTAACCTGACTTCTAAACTTTTCTGCTATATTTGTTGCCCGATAACAAACAAATAATCAGTTAATCACATGAAAATCGCAAACATTGTAACGAATGTACTCCTTGGAGCAGCTGTTGTTGTACTTTTCGTTCTCCATTTTTCCGATGGAGACAAGAGCGAAGGGAAAAGTAAAAAGTCAGCATCAGTCATTGCAGCCGATCCATCCGATATAAGCATCGCTTATTTCAACATGGATTCGGTGATGTCTCAGTGGGACCTCTATTTTGAATACCAGCAGGAATTGGCTCAGAAACAATCTGAACTGGAAACTGACTTTGCCGGCAGGACCGAGACCTTCTACCAGAGCGTTCAGGATGCACAATACAAAATCCAACGCGGACTGGTGACCCGGACTGAGGCTGAGGAGCTTCAGCAGCAACTGGGCACTGAAGAGCAGAACCTGATGGCCCTCCAGAACCAGTACACCACCGAACTGCAGGAAGAGGGACTGGTAAAAAACCGGAAGATGCTGGATATGATCGAGCGTTACGTTTCTGAACTGAGTGAGGAGACAGGATACAGTTATGTCTACTCGTACCAGTTTGGCGGAAACCTGATCTATGGAGCCAAACCCTATGACATCACCAGTGATGTGGTCACTGGTCTGAATGAAAAATACCAATCGGGAACAGAACTGGAGTAGTGGGCTTTGCCGATGCATACCTGCGGAAAGCCGGTTTGCGGGACAGGCTCATCGATACCCAACCCCATCCCGATCTTAAAATTATAGTTACCATACCGGTATACAATGAATCCGGGCTCGAAAGATGCCTGGATTCTTTGTTTCAGTGCACTGCTGCGGGCGGATTGCGGACTGAAGTGATTGTGCTGATCAATGCCCCTGCAGAGGGGGCGCCTGAGGATTCTGAGGCTTTTAAGGCGATCCTTGCACAGAATGTTGCCACCTATGAGGCAGCTGTTGCGTGGATTGCTGCACACCCCCACCCTTTCATTGATTTTCACCTGTTGATGGATCACTCCTTCCCGAAAAAAGAGGCGGGGGTGGGACTGGCCCGCAAGATCCTGATGGATGAGGCGGTGAGGAGATTTAATGTGGTTGGGGCTGAGGATGGGATCATCGCCTCCATGGATGCCGATGC
>JBDLIQ010000204.1:0-3109 GCA_039714775.1 Bacteroidota bacterium | reverse complement strand
GGACACCCTTTTCGGCAAATGCAAATGTAACATCGTTGTGACATTTGAAAACTGCAAAACAGGTACCCCGGGTAAAATAATTCTGAGATGGAAACTATTGACATCGCAACCTCTGTACCTCTGCCGCCACCTCCACATCTGCATCAAGCCAGTCCACCGCATCCAGCTCATGGCAAGGAATCCAGCGGCACTCCTGGTGCTCCGAGAGTGAAATATCACCCTGCTCCAGCGTACAGATAAAGGGGATAAGCCTGACCGAGTGGGCATCGTAATGGTGGACCACCGGGGAGAGTGGGCGCTCTACAACAATCCCCACACCAAGCTCTTCCATGATTTCACGGCTGATGCACTCACTGGCCGATTCGTTCCCCTTCACCTTTCCACCGGGGAACTCCCATTTCAGCGGATGGGGCATCGACTCACTGCGCCGGGTGGCCAGTATCTGACCATTTTGAACGATAATTGCACAGGTTACATCAATGGGTGACATCCCCCCAGGTTCCCGTTTCACTCTTTTAGACATATCCCAATAGATCTTAGCGTTTGTTCATCAAAAAAAACAAAGCGGATAAGGCATACCCCGGTTATCCAGTGGTGATAATATCAAATGATAATACCAAATGATACTATCACCTACCAAAGTTGTACAGATACCCTATACACCTGAATATCTCTACCTCCTCTTTTTTGGAAAATCGACGTAGGTGTGCTTCACATGGGCCCTGTCCAACCCCTTCCAGCTATCGGTCTCCAGGGTAACCACAACCACCCCCGCAGTGGGCAGGTTGTCCAGTGGCTCCTCCAGAAAGGTATTGGCAAACAGCGTGAAAGAGGGATTGTGCCCGAAGATGGCCAGACCGGCCACCTCATCGGGAGCCTCCCCAACCACCTCACCTATCTCCGACACATAGGCCATGTACAGTTCATCATGGATCTTCGTAAGCGAGGGGTCAAGTCCCCACTCCGTGGTCATGATAAGCGCCGTATTAAGCGCCCTGCTGGCAGGACTGGTGAAGACCAGTTCAGGGACCAACCCCTTGTCCACCAACCGGTGTGCCATGGTATGCGCACCACGGGTGCCCCGTTCAGCCAGGGGACGGTCGATGTCACTGAGTCCCTCGTGATCCCAGCTCGATTTGCCGTGTCTGATAATAAAGAGTTTACGTTCCATATTTAAGCCGTTTTCCGGTCAGGGCCGTTTTCCGGTCAGGGGCATCTGCCGGCATGCACTATCTGCCGGTCAGAGCAGGTTACTGGCCAGGTCGGCAAGGTAACTCCTCTCCCCTTTAACCAGATGTACATGTGCAAAAATGTCCTGACCCTTCATCCGGTCAGCCAGGTAGGTGAGGCCATTGGACTTGGTGTCCAGGTAGGGCGAGTCGATCTGCTGGATATCCCCGGTAAAGATCATTTTGGTTCCTTCACCCGCCCGGGTGATGATGGTTTTCACCTCGTGGGGGGTCAGGTTTTGCGCCTCATCCACAATGAAGAATACCCTTGAGAGGCTCCTTCCCCGGATGTAGGCAAGGGGGGTGATCACCAGTTTCTCGGACTGCTGCATCTCCTCGATCCTTGAAAACTCTTTGCTCTGCTGCTTGAACTTCTGCTTAATCACCGAGAGGTTGTCAAACAGGGGCTGCATGTAGGGCCCGATCTTGTCATCCACATCCCCGGGAAGGTAACCGATGTCCCTGTTTCCCAGGGGAACAATCGGACGTGCAAGGAAGATCTGGGTATACATCTTCCGCTGGTGGATGGCAGCCGCCAGTGCCAGCAGCGTTTTACCCGTACCCGCCTTCCCGGTAAGGGCAACAAGCTGCACATCGGGCCTGGCCAGTGCATCCAGCGCAAAGGTCTGCTCCGCGTTCCTGGGATCGATCCCGTAGGTACGGGTCTTCTCCACCCGGTTAATCACCTTGTTAAAAGGGTCATAATGCCCCAGCCCGCTCTTCGAATGATTCTTAAAGATATAATACTGATGTGCAACAGGTTCCTTCTTAATACCAAAACGCTTCACCGGAACACCCTCCATGGATTCATACATATCGGAGATTACCTCGCTGTCGTTCACCTCGCTGGACTTCACGTTCTCGTAAATATCATCGATATTCTGGACCATGTCATTGTGGTAATCCTGGGCCATGATCCCCAGCGATTTGGCCTTCATCCTCAGGTTGATATCCTTGGTGATCAGGATCACCGGCCTGCCCGGACCATGTTTCAGGTGGAGGTGATCAGCAATGGCAAGAATGCGGTGGTCAGGTGTGTTCTCAGGAAACGAAGTGGCAAGCTTCTCAGATGGGGTCTGTCCGGTACAGATGCTCAGCTTTCCCTTTCCGCGACCCAGCGTTAATCCCCCGTTAAAAATCTTGTCCCCACTCAGCTTATCAAGCTCCCTGGTAAACTCCCGTGCGTGATAATTGATGATATCATTCCCTTTCTTGAAATGATCAAGCTCCTCCAGCACGGTGATGGGAACAATAATATCGTGTTCGTCAAAATTGTGTATGCACTTGTAATCGTGCAGTAGAACGTTGGTGTCAAGTACGAATATCTTTCGAACTTTTCTCTCTGCAGTTGCCATATCCCCTTCCATTACGTTAACTTTACCATCCTGTGAGCGGGTAAAGCGCACCTCATTTATGGCTTCAAAATTAGTCTATTTTGCGCTGTACAGGCCAGAGAATTATTCACAATGGAGTAAGTTTTACACACAATTATGAACACCGGGACCATGGAAAAACTCGAAATCTTTTTCAATCGGCGTAGTATCCGGGAATTCAAAGACCAACGCATTGACAATGAAGCCATTGAGCAGCTACTCAAAGCAGCCATGTATGCCCCTTCGGCAATGAACCGGCAGCCCTGGCATTTTGTGGTTGTAGAGGCCCGGGAGACGATGGAGCGGATCATGGAGATACATGCCCATGCCCGCATGTTAACTACCGCTTCCCATGCCATCATCGTCTGCGGTGACGAGCAGCTGCAGCACGACGACGGATACTGGGTGGTGGATTGCGGGGCAGCCACACAAAACCTGCTGCTGGCTGCCACCCAGCTGGGGCTGGGCTCTTGCTGGGTAGGACTTCACCCCAGGGAGGAGAGGAAA
>JBDLIQ010000203.1:0-3332 GCA_039714775.1 Bacteroidota bacterium | reverse complement strand
TAGAGGGCATTAAGCAGGATCATGGCTGTTTCAGGATCGATATTCTCCGGTTTCAGGATCTCCTCGATCTTCCCGTGGGTTTTGTCGCTTGCCCATTGGTTAATGGCTTCAAGTGCCTCTGCAGTTTGCAGGTCGATCTCACGCACCTCCGCATCGAAATAGTTGGCGTTAAGGTCCATAAAGTCCTGGTGGACAGGGAACCCATCATCGGTCCAGATGGAGTTGGCGATCTCCAGCAGGTTGCCCTCTGCGTTGGTCACCAGCACATGGATCAGCTCTTTTGTAATCTCGTTTACCTCCCCGCGGGTGAGTCCGTCGTAGTTGAGCACCTCCTCAAAGGCCTCTTTGGTGGTGGTCTCTGCCCCGTTGTAGGTCATGCCCAGTGCAATGCTCACCGAGGCGGGGGAGATCATGATGTTGGGCTTCTCCTCGTCCGCGACCACGGTTTTCAGCAATTCCAGCCCGAAACCGTTGTTGGTCTCAATAACCTTTGCCGATTTCAGGTTGTAATCAAATACCGGGTCCTCAATCTCCTGCTGGGTACAGGCCGTACCGGCGAAGATCAATGCCATTGCAATTGTTAACAGGTGGATTGTAGTTTTCATGGTTGAAGTGTATTGGATATCCTGTTTTTGTGTATCGACAGGGACTTTCTATTTGTATACAGGCTCGGTCACCCTGCCCATAAAGAGGATCGATTTACTGGAATTCTCGGTGATGGCAAAAAGGAAGGGGTGGTCGAGCCTGATGAACTCCGGTGGCCCAATCGAAGTAGTTCCTACCACAACGGCTGTTACGGCAGCAGCCTCGGTCCCCTCTTCGTTCACCTTGATGTAGCTCTTGTGGATCACCTCTGAGATGAGCACATCAACATCGCTGATTCCCGAGAAGTCGGCCCGGGGAGTGAATGCCACCTCAAGCCCCATATCCTTCAGTTCACGGCCCAGGGAGCGTTCATACTCAAACTCAAATTTGGGCATATAAATCGTGAACTCTTCCGCTTCATGAAACCCCTCCAGCCAGCTGCCCCAGGTCTCTCCATCCAACTCCTGTACCAGGCTGTTCACAGAGGAACCCTGTGCAGGAAGGAAAAGGAACATGCTGAACTTTCTGTTTTTATAGGGCAGCTCAATGGCACTGAAATCATCTGTAAAAGAGACGTTGAATTTGCTCTCCAGCTCCATCATCTCCACCTCCCTGAATCCGGTTCCACCTTCGTAATAGAAAGGGGCATCCCGGGTATCTGTGGGATCGAATTCCACCTCCCACACACAGTTGAAGTAGATAGCGTTGATCAGGAGCATCACCGTTGAGGGATCCACCTGGTCCAGTACCTTGTCGATCTTCCCGTGGGTTTTGTCGCTCACCCATCCGTTGATAATCTCCAGTGCCCGTGCTGTCTGGAGATCCAGTTCACGGACCTCGGCATCATAGTAGTTGGCATTCAGATCGATGAACTCCTGCTTGACAGGGAACCCCTCATCGTTCCATATGGAGTTGGCAATCTCCAGAAGGTTCCCATCCACATTGGTCACCAGCACATTAATCAACTCTTTGGTGATCTCATTCACCTCCTGGCGGGTGAGCCCGTCATAATTGAGTACCTGCTCGAAGGCCTCTTTGGTAATGTTTTCAGCCCCGTTATAGGTCATTCCCAGTGCCATGCTTACAGAGGCAGGTGAGATCATGATGTTGGGCGTATCATCGTTTTCAAACACCGATCTCAGCAGATCCAATCCGAAGTTGTTGTTGGTCTCAACAACTTTGGCCGACTTCAGGTTGTAATCGAATACGGGATCGGGAACGGGCTCGTCGCTGCAGGCAGTCCCGGTGAAAATGAGTACTATGGTGATCAGGGTAATTGTTGCAATGCTTTTCATCTCTCTCCTGTTGTTGTGGTTTATATTTATACGTATGCTTTCATCCGCATATTGCCCCCGTGTTATGGAGGTTCTATAATAGGACGACTTCACAAGAGATTGGGTTGCGTTCGCCTGCTCTTTTCTGTGGATCCTTCTGCACAGATCGACCCACGCAACCTTTTTTACTGGTATTGCATCCTGATGGTGTAATATTGGGATGATATATCCTGCCAATTTGCATAAATTTGTCACAGGAGGAAAACTGGATTGGCAGAAAAGCTAGAGATATTATTAAACGGATGCAGGAGGGGGAAACCGAAGAGCCAGAGAGCGCTTTACGAGCGCTTTTCAGCGGCTATGTACGGGATCTGCCTTCAGTATGCTTCCGGTGAGGAGGATGCGCAGGATATTATGCAGGAGGGATTTGTGAAGGTTTTTAAAAAGCTGGACCAGGTAAAAAACCCTGCTGCATTTCCGGGATGGATCAGAAGGGTCATGGTCAATACGGCGCTGGAAAAATACCGCAGCCATGTGATCCTTCAGCGAATGGATGATGTGCAGGAGGAGGCTGATGAAGCCTCAGATGACGGGATCTTTGACAGGCTGATGTGCCAGGAACTGGTGGATTTGATCCAGACCCTCTCGCCAAGGTACCGCATGGTGTTTAACCTCTATGCCATCGAGGGATACAGCCACCAGGAGATCAGTGATGAACTGGGCATTTCGGTGGGAACATCGAAATCGAACCTCTCACGGGCAAGGGCCATATTGCAGGAGAAGATTCAGAAGATTTACGGAGAAGTGATAGCAAAATGAAAGATTCTTTAAATAGCGGCAGGGGTTTCCTGAAGGAGAAGATGGGTGGATACCAGGTGGCTCCGCCTGCTTCGGTATGGAGTGCCATTTCGGGCAGGGTGGGAGGCCGGAGAAGGAGGGGGCTGGTTATCAGCGTGGTGGCTGCGGCAGCCTCTATTGCGCTGGCTATCACCCTTGGGATCAGCTATTTTGCTCCTGACCTCCCGGACAGAAGCGATTATTCTTCGACCATTGACGAGGAACAACCCCGGAAGGTTAATGCAGCGTCTGATCAGGAAGATGCAACGTCAAATCAGAAAGATGTACCGTCTCATCAGGATGATGCAGAGCCTCGTCAGGATGATGCAGCATATTATGCAGATGAAACAGAATCCCGCATGGCTGAGGCAGAATTGCGTGCAGTTGACCGGGAATCTTCTGCCAGATCTCAGCGCATTGCCCGCAGGGAGAGCCTTGAAGAGAAGGTAGTACAGGCAATGGGTGATGTGGCGGAAGTGGAAGCTGAAGCTTTTCCCTATGAGATCGGAGCACCCTCCATTTCGGAAGTGAAAGAGCGCAATAAGCCCCTGCAAGGCGGTCTGACGGATGGTAAGGCAGCAGGGGAAGTTGAGGCTGAGGATGTGGTTTTTCAAACAGAAGTTCCCATTGCAGAAG
>JBDLIQ010000202.1:0-3371 GCA_039714775.1 Bacteroidota bacterium | reverse complement strand
TGCTGATCGGAACGCTCTCTACTTCATGACAATTAATTTAGCAGTCCGGACAAAGCCACCCGCTTTGATGCTATAAAAATAGACCCCATCGACCAGCTCTCCTGCATAAAATACAACCTCATGCTCACCCGGAGGATAGTGTGTGTCCGTTACCGTACCAACCTTCTGGCCTGACAGGTTATACAACTCAATCTTAACATGTTCCTGCCATGGCAATGAAAAATGCATCCTGGAGTAATTGCTCACAGGATTCGGATAGGTTTCGAAATTGAATAATCTTGCATCATAGTGATCTGTGTTGATGTAATAATCATTGTATTCACATGCAGCACATCCCAACATATTCAGCTGATTCCACCCTGTGTTATTGTCTTCATGTATCTCCGTATATTCATCCTCCTGGTCGATCACTGCATAGATACGCGGTGAGCAGCTAATCGTATCGGGCACTCTCCAGTTAAAAGTGAGATACTCTTCAAAATCGAGACTTGCATCGGCAGCTCCGTATATCATGGTACTCTGTTTGGAACTTCCTGTTACACCATAGATATCGGTAAGTTCAACCCCTCCATTTCCAGGATCACCCAGGTAATAATTGACCTTCAGCACGTTATCAAATGTAAGCAGACTGTAGTTATGTACACGGGTAGTAATGCAAACCGTATCCCCCGGAGAAACAACGCGTGGAAAAAATTGTATCTCACTTGTTTTCTGCTTTTTGGAGAGTTTAATATTGTCACTCCCTTTCTCAACTGCATACCTCCAGGGCAGGATAAAGGCGAGATCGGATTTCTGACCATAATTCTCAACCCACCAATCCTTGTTGTTCTCATCCAGGTCAACCATGTAGTCAAGCACCAATGCACCACTCTGGGAACGGTATATATAGGGTGTGATGAAATACCTTGCTACATTATCATAACCCTCATTGAGTGGTCCTATACGTCCATCTATCTGAAACGCATCGGTAAGTTCGGTGCTGTGGTTACTCAACTGTGAGTTGCAGAAATAGGTGGAGAGCTCACAGGATACTCCTGCTCTGAAATCTGCCGATACAGAGCCGCCTATACCAAAAGCTCCAACGTTAACAGTAGCAGTCCCTTCTACGCCAATTTTGGTAAACAGGTCTGCTCCGACACCACCTGAAAAAGAGAATGCACTGCCCTCACTGGTAATATTCTCAAATGTAAAGGTAAAGCTGCCTTTTCCGGTATTGGTTACCGGCACCCTGGAAAACTCATAAAACAAAAAATCAGCCTCTCTGGCACAAAAATCGGTGGAATTTTTATATGGTTTATAGGAGAGAATATTTCCCGGTTCATGGTTAAAGATATATCCCGGATGATCCCAGCTGTTTCCACTCCCCCAAACCGATGAAAAATTATCAGATTCAGGGTTTAAAACGGCGATGGTGCCAATTTTTTCACGCGCTTCATTGTAAACAGGATACCTGTAATAGCTATAATCTAAACTGGTGTAGAGAACAAAGTCCTCTGTATAGACCTCTTTCTCTTCTTCAATAAGTGTGCTATGACTTATGGCTTTATAAAAAGATTGACCCCTCTCCCAGTTTGTCTTTACTGCGGCTTCAAAACCCGATCCTCCTGCCATGGCATATGCCCGAAAATCGGATGAGAAACCAATGCTGTTGTTCACTTCAACGCTTGTGGTATTCCTCTCTTCAATCTTTGTATTGTATAATGCCGAAAACTCCGGACTTTCATCATTGATAAAAGCATCACAGAGATCATGGCTTACACCATTAAACAGATCGAAATGGACCGGTGGGGCATTCAGAATTACAAGGGGATACTGCAGGTCAGATACCGGGATCACATCCGGTGTCCCAATCATGTAGAGATCTGTATTTTTCAGATCAAAATCACCGGTAGCCAGAGCCGAGATCTCAATATCCGCATCACCAAATGGCAGGTCATGAGGCGGTCCGGGAGGCAAAAAAACCACGTTATCGGCACTGATAGTTTCCGGCATCAATATTTCAAATGAGGGTACATCAGCAACCTTATTCAACTGGTCATACTGGTTTATATTTGATAACAGCAGGATCACCTCCTTATTGAAGTTCATCGTCGCTGTATCCGGGTTCAGATCGGCCACCACAAAGGCCTCTGTTCCCTGGATATTGAGATAGCCACCCGATGCAGGCCGATCCACTTTTTTCTCCAGCTCCATACCCACACCCGTTGAGCCCAGAATGCAAAACCTGGAAGCATCGTTTACCAGTACTTCATCCCTGCCCAGGTTATCCATCTGCTCACACTTCAATGTCATTCCGATATGTTGTAATGCAGACGCACCTCTTCTTCCAAAATTAGTGTGGGTCACATAGATATTCTGCACATTTTCGATCTCCCCCGATCCTGCTGCCAATCTGAATGTATTTAAAAACAACAGGTCTCGGTAATAATAATGATAACCAACCAAAAAAACATATTTTCTATAATAACTGTAATAATCGGACCATCCCACCACAATTTCATCTTTGCCATCAATGTTCAGATCGCCGCATGCAATTCTCATTTCATTGATTATAACACCACCCCACCAATCTCCATCGGGAGGTTGTGCATTGTCCAATTGAAGGTTTTGTGCCTCCTTAACCTTTATCAGCTCCTTCGACAGGGTATCATACTTCAGGATGTAGAGGTCATATTCTGAAATAAAAACCGGAGGGTTCACATAGATGTCGGATTCTCTGGGTAAAGCTTCATTTTTTACCATGGCTATTTCATCTATTCCATCACCATCTATGTCACCTGCTGTAATGTCGAAGTGGTAGTCATAATAGGCGATCTCTTTATATGAATCGAGCAGCTTAATGTTCAGGTCTGAATCTGTTTCGAAAAGCAAAAGCCTGATTGTCTCCCCCGGGCCACCATAACAGATTGCAAACTCATTCTGAGAATCCCGGTCGAAATTACCCGTACAGATCCTCAACCGCTCATAATTCATTGTATTTAGCTCCTCCAGGAGATATTCCTTCTGGCCATTCATAATTAAATCTTTCCCAATGAGGGGAATTGTGATTTTAATCCCTCCCGAAGCATTATCCCGCAGGGTTACGACATTATCAGCGCCATCACCATTAAAATCGCCTGTGGCTGTGGCAGTTTTCCTGATCTCCATAAATTTGAACTGTTGCGCATCTTCCTTCTTAGTAATGTCATTCAGATTTTCCGGAACATCCAGCACGCCCTGTTTGGTAAAAGCATTACCGGCAGTTGAATAGCCAATATAGATCTCTGAAGAGCCCCCAACCTTATAGATATTGGTAATCGGATCCTCTGCAACCTGTCCTGCCACAGTGCCAAAAAACAGGAGGAAGGATGCGACAATTGAAATGTTGAATT
>JBDLIQ010000201.1:0-3446 GCA_039714775.1 Bacteroidota bacterium | reverse complement strand
ATCTTACTAAAAACTAAAATTGTCTATGAAAACCATTAAAAAGTTATTGCTCTCTCTGGCCGTCCTCGGGTTGGCATTGAGTGTGATGGGTCAGGGTACAACCACCGCAGGTATGAACGGTCAGATCCTTGACGATAAGTCCAGTCCTCTTGCCGGCGCAACTGTAGTTGCCGTGCACGAACCCACAGGTTCACAGTTTGGAGCCATTACCGGGGAACAGGGTTTTTTCCGTATTCCGAACATGAACATCGGAGGTCCATACAAAGTGACCGTATCTTACGTGGGTTATGAGAATTATGAACAGGGTAATATTTACCTGACATTGGGTCAGACCTTCCAGGTCAATGTGGACCTGGGAATGACCGAAGTGGCCATTGCCGAAGTGGAAATTGTTGGCCGCCGTGTAAAGGATTTTGATGTTTTTGACGGAAACCGGACCGGTGCTGAAACCGTGGTTGGAGCCGAGCAGATCGGTGACCTTCCGTCGGTGAACAGGAACCTGGCCGATTTTACAAGGATGACCCCACAGGCCATCGTAGACGGGAACGGAGCCATCTCCATTGCCGGTATTAACAACCGTTACAACGCCATCTCCTTTGATGGTGCTGTAAACAATGATGTATTTGGTCTTTCACCCACCGGAACCAATGGTGGTCAGACTTATGGTACACCCATTTCAATGGATGCCATCGAGCAGTTCCAGATTACGCTGGCACCCTATGATGTGCGCCAGTCAGGTTTCGCAGGGGCCAGTATCAATGCCGTAACCCGCAGTGGATCCAACACCGTGACCGGTTCGGCCTATTATTTCTTCAGAAATGAAAACCTGGCAGGGAAAACCCCCACCGATAATGAAGGCGTTGATCGGATCAAACTGCCTGAATTCAGTTCCAATACGTATGGATTCAGGGTAGGCGGACCTATCATCAAGAACAAATTGTTCTTCTTTGTTAATGCTGAAATGCAGAGGGAACAGACCCCCAAGCCATTTGATTTTGCAGACTATACAGGAGATAGTGATCAGGCTACTGTCCAGGCTGTAGCTGACAAGCTTTTTAATGATTTCGGATATGATGCCGGTAGTTTTCTGGCAAAGAACGACGAGCTTAACTCAAACAAGTTGATTGCGAGGCTTGACTGGAATATCAACCGGAAACACAAACTTACTTTCAGACATAGCTATACCAGCCTGGAGGCCATTAAAACCAATAGCTCCAGTTCAAGGTCACTGAATTTCTTAAACAATGCCCAGTACTTCCCCAGTGTTACCAATTCAACAGCACTGGAACTGAAGTCCAACCTCACTTCCAGCTCCAACAGCCTGGTGATTGGGTATACAGCAGTACGCGATGACAGAGATCCTTACGGGGACAATTTTCCTGCATTCAGGGTGTATGACGGCAGCGGAACCCTCTATTTTGGTTCTGAGCCCTATTCAACTGCCAACCAGTTGGATCAGAATGTACTGACCATTACTGATAACTACAGCATTTACAAGGGCAAGCACACCATTACCGTGGGTGCCAACATTGAGCTCTCTTCCACTTACAACCTCTTTATGAGGAAGAATTTTGGGGAATACCGCTATTCAAGTGTGGATGATTTTATGACCATAGGTACAGGAGGAGAAGTTCCGGCATACCAGTTTGAAAGGGGATATTCGCTGGTGGATGATATCACCGGTGACGGATCGGCCGCTGCAGCTGACTTTAACATGCTTCAGTGGGGAATCTATGCCCAGGATGAATTCCAGGCTTCACAGGATCTGAAAATCACCTTTGGGATCAGAATGGATATGCCCATGTTCCTGACCGAGAGTCCTGTGGATGATCATTTCAACAATACCACCAGAGGAGAGCTTGAGGCTGCAGGATGGGACCTGGAAGGTGCACAATCGGGAAAGATGCCGTCGTCCTCCCTGATGTTCTCCCCCAGGGTTGGATTTAACTGGGATATGTCAGGTGACAAGTCCACACAGTTGCGTGGTGGGGTTGGTGTATTCACCTCACGCCTGCCGCTGGTATGGCCCGGTGGATCTTATACCAACAGCGGTGTAGTGATCGGTGGTGTTTATCACAGGAGCTCCTGGGGTACTCCCATCACATTCAGACCTGAATGGGACAACCAATGGAAAAATCCGGATTTTGGATATCCCGAAGCAGCATACGGTGGACAGATCGACCTCTTTGCGAAAAACTTCAAGTTCCCCCAGATGTTCAGGGCAAACCTGGCACTGGACCAGAGGCTTCCCTGGGGTATGATTGGAACTTTGGAAGCGATCTACACAAAAACATTGAATAATGTAAATTACTTCAATGTGAATGTGAGCCCAAATCCGACTGAACAACTTGATGGCGCTGACAATCGGGACTTTTTCTCCGATGACAACATCACCGACGATTATACCAGGGTGATGCTGGGTACCAATACCAATGAGGGGTATTCCTATAACATCACAGCTCAGTTGCAGAAGCCATTTGATAATGGTCTTACCGCCAACCTGGCATACACCTTTGGACGTTCCATGGCTCTCAATGATGGTACATCCAGTCAGAACAGCTCCCAGTGGAGGTATATGGAAAATGTGAATGGACTGAACTATCTTGATCTGAGCAGATCAGACTTTGACCTGGGACACAGGTTCATTGGATATCTGAACTATAAGGTAGACTGGATTGGTCATATGACCTCTTCATTCACACTCTATTACAATGGACAGTCAGGTGATGTATACTCCTATGTGTACAACGATTATGGCGATCTGAACGGTGAAGGTGAAAATGCCGGGAACCTGATCTATGTGCCTGCATCACAAAGTGAGATCGTTTTCTCTGATGCAGCTACCGCCTCTGCTCAGTGGAGTGCCCTGGATGGGTTTATTGAGAACGATGCTTACCTGAGTACCCGCAGGGGAGATTATGCCGAGCGCAATGGCGCCCGCATGCCCTTTACACATGTGGTTGACTTTAAGTTTGCGCAGGATATTTATGTGAGCAGTGGGGATATCAAGCACACCCTGCAGCTCACCTTTGACCTGTTTAACCTGGGCAACCTGATCAACAGCGACTGGGGCCGCATGTATTATGTTGGGAACAAAGCACTGCGGCTCATCGATTTTGACGGATTTGTAGATGATGCCAATGGAGACTATACACCTACTTTTACCTTTGATGCTCCTGACGGAGATGTATGGGACATCGATGACATTGGGGTGCAAAGTTCACGCTGGCAGGCCCAGATCGGACTTCGTTATATCTTCTAAAATCGAACATTTTTTCGAATATAAAAAAAGGGTGTCCTATTCGACACCCTTTTTTTATGGGTTACGGTTTGATATTCTCCTTTTTCTGAAAAGGGACGAACCCGCATGAACATTGGGATGGAGCGCTTACAGAAATCTTCCTTAATCTTTTAAAAGACACTATATCAGATAATTAACAATCTAT
>JBDLIQ010000200.1:0-3637 GCA_039714775.1 Bacteroidota bacterium | reverse complement strand
GGGGATTGGGGATTTGGGTTTAGCGTTTTCTTTCTATGACATGGTGTATCTTAAATCTCGCCTCCTCTGTGAGGTGATGTTGACAAGCTTCGGAGTTGACCTCTTCCCTGTAGCGTCCCACCAGGCGGTTCAACTGAGCGATCTGCTTCTCATATTTTCTGCAGAGGTGACAGGTAAGCAGGTGCATCTTCAATTGCCACCACCTTCTGAATCCCAGCCGGTTCTCCTGCTTACAGGAGATAAGAAAAGCAGCTTCATCGCACGCGATCATCCGCTTGCTCATGAACACCATTATCCTATGTCCTGTTTTCTCAACCATACCTATTTAAACATGCTAACTCAACCAATTAGCCTCCACACAGGAACGCATCTTCAGCCTTGCCCTGTGAAGCATAACCCATAGATTAGACGGTGTAATCTCAAGCTCATTACACACCTCCTCCGATTCAGTCTCATCAATCAGCTTCATGACAAAGACTGTTGCCAGGTTCGGGGGCAGGTTGGCGATACACCACTGGATGATCCGCATCAACTCCTCCTGCTCGATCTCCCCCTCCGGCAAAAGGGAGTTTGAATGGGGCCCTTTCCCTTCAAGCCAGTGACCCCGGAAGGGATCCTCTGATCGATGAAACCCCGGGTCCGATATCTCCTCCTCATAGCCCCCCATGGCCGACTCCTTCGAGGTATATTTCTTACGGTAGGTATCGATGATCTTTCGCTTCAGGATGGAGACCAGCCAGGTGCGCTCAGTACTCTTCCCCTTGAAATTCTCCTTTCCCTTCAACCCGGCAAGGAAGGTCTCCTGGACCAGGTCTTCGGCCTTCTCCTGGTCGTTCACCCTGGCGATTGCATAGTTGAAGAGATAGTCGCCGTACCGCTCCACCCAGTATTGGGGCTCAAGGATATGTTGTTTCTCTTCTGACATCGGTCAATATCCATCCCTCAATAATAGAACATTTGAAAAACTGGAGAGTTCGACCGATTTAAGTAAATTTGCGGAGATCTATTTTAATCTAACGCCCGGAAGGCTCAACATAGTTAATAGGGCAGGCTAAAGTACTATCAAGTATGAAGAGCAACACTGAAATACTACTATACCAAACCGAAGATGGAGTAACCAAAATCGATGTCCGGCTGGATGAAGAAACCGTTTGGCTTTCGCAAGCCCAAATAAGTGAACTTTTTCAGAAGGAACGTTCGGTAATAACCAAGCATATAAATAATACTTTTTCAGAAGGGGAATTAGAAGAAAAAAGCAATGTGCAAATTTTGCACATTAGTGGTTCCGACCGTCCAGTGAAGTTCTACAATTTAGATGTTATAATATCTGTTGGATACAGGGTGAAGAGTCATCAGGGTACCAAATTCCGCAGATGGGCAGCTGCACGCTTGAAAGAGTACATCGTAAAAGGATTTACAATGAACGATGACTTGCTCAAAAAAGCTGGTTCTGGTAACTACTTCGATGAACTTTTAGCCCGAATTCGTGATATTCGTTCTTCGGAAAAAGTGTTTTGGCGCAAGATCCTGGATATATATGGAACGAGTATAGATTATGACCCATCATTGGAAATGTCGGTCATGTTTTTTAAGACCGTGCAAAATAAGATGCATTGGGCCGCACACGGACAAACGGCAGCTGAGGTTATCTATCAACGAGTAGATTCTACAAAACCCAACCTTGGATTAAGCAGTTTTAAAGGTAAAAATCCGACAAAACAGGAAACAGAAATTGCAAAAAACTACCTTTCTGAACCTGAGCTGGATATTCTAAACCGGATAGTTACCGCATATCTTGAAATTGCAGAGATTCAGGCTCTTAACCAGGAACCTATGTACATGAAAGGCTGGATTGAACAACTTGACAGTTTTCTGATCATGACAAAAAAGGATGTTTTGAATCATGCCGGAATCATTAGTCACGAACAGGCATTGCTAAAAGCACATACAGAGTATAAAAAACATAAGGAACTTCGAAAGAACGAAAAATCACAGGTAGAAGAGCACTTTCTAAAACAAGTCAACGATACAGCGAGAAGATTAAAAAACAATCAGAAAGATGAAACGAACATTAAATAGATTTATACAATTACTTCACCAAAAGTGATGTTTGTGAATAGAGCAGGTTAAATGAAATTGAAAATTTAAATAGATGAATACCATTGATACCAAAGGGTTAATCTGTCCCTCTCCCCTGATCATGCTGAAGGAGGCGCTGCTGACCATCGAGCCGGGGGAGAGCGTCTCCATCATAACAGATAATGAGATCTCCCTGCAAAACATGCTGAACTACCTGAAAGACCATGGAGCTGATCCGGAGGTGCAGACCAGGGGGAAGATCCATACCATTCTCACAATGCGTCCCGACCGGTCGCTGGGAGAGTCGGACCCGGCTGCATACTGCGAAACCACCCCGGTTGAATCTCACCGAAGCGATTACGTAGTCTGTATTAAAGGAGATTTGATGGGTGAAGGGGATCCCGAACTGGGAAGAATGCTGATTGAAACTTTTATTGACAACCTGAAGGTGCAGGAGAACCTCCCCTCCCATGTGGTGATTTACAATGCCGGTGTAAAACTGGCCATAAAAGAGACAACAACCTGCAGCTCCCTTAATGAGCTTGAAGAGCTGGGATGCAGGATCATGCTGTGTGGCAACTGCATCGACTTCTACAAGATCCAGTACAAAATCGGGGTGGGAATGATCTCCAACATGGTATCCATTACAGAAACCCTGGCATCGGCCGGACATGTCATCTATCCGTAAAAATCTACTAATCTACTAACCCGCTAACCTACGAACTCACTAACCCGCTAATCACCAGCATATTAACCAGATAGTCCACTAACCCGCTAACCTACGAACTCACTAACTCACTAACTCACAAACCCGCTAATCGCCAGCATATTAACCAGATAGCCCACGAACCACTAACCCGCTAACCAGCCAATGAACAAACCTTTTGACCTCCTGACCACCGTCGAATACGGAGGGTGCTCCTCCAAACTGCCGGCCGGACTCCTCTCCGAAGTACTGAAGGAGTTGAAGGTTCCCGACGATCCCAACCTCCTGGTAAATGTGGATACCCATGACGATGCCGGGGTGTACCGGCTCAACGATGAGACCGCCCTGATCTTCACCACCGACTTCTTCCCTCCCATCTGCTCGGACCCTTTTGAATTCGGAGAGATTGCCGCTTCCAACGCCCTTTCAGATGTCTTTGCCATGGGAGGCACCCCCCTGCTGGCCTTGAACCTGATGATGTTTTCCCAGAATGAGATTCCAATCGAAGCATTCGGAGCAATTCTGAAGGGTGGAGACTCCAAGGTAAGGGAGGCCGGAGCGCTCACCATCGGGGGACACACCATCGACGACCATCCCCCTAAGTATGGACTTGCTGTGGTGGGAACGGTGCATCCTGATAAACTGATCACCAATGCGGGTGCGCGACCGGGCGATCGCCTGGTGCTGACCAAGCTGATAGGAAGCGGGGCACTTGTATCGGGACAAAAAAACGGGTTGTCCGGTGAGAAAGATTACCGCAGATCCCTGGATCAGATGAAACTGCTGAACAGGTCAGGAGCTGAGGCTGCTGTAAAGTACGGGGTGAAGGGGATGACCGATATCACCGGGTTC
>JBDLIQ010000199.1:0-3680 GCA_039714775.1 Bacteroidota bacterium | reverse complement strand
CCCTACTTCTGTTTAACCACCTGCACCCGTTTCCCCGACTTTGTGGCATGGATCCCCCTGTCGTACATCGCCTCGCAATAGAGAGCCGGCATGAAATAGTCGCCCAGGTATGTTGCATTGAGCATGACGACAAAGGTTTTGGATTCGCTCTTATTGAGTCCGAAGTAGCTGTAGACCCGGTCGTCCCGGATATCCTGGTAATCGGGCTTGTCCTTCACAATGGAGGACTCCACGTTATCCAGCCTCAGGTTCCTGATCTCCCATCCGGAGGGGAATAGCTGGGTCAGCGCAAGCTCTTTGTATTTTGCCCGGATCCCCGGATGGGTCAGCTTCACCTCTGCTATAAAATCGGTTCCCTGTTCCATAATTGAGGGATCGATCTCTGCCCCCTCCATGTTGAGGTAGCGTACAACCATGCTGATATCCTTCTCCTCATCCTCCACCAGGTTATCCAGGGGGATACCGTCCAGTTGCATGTTGACAAAAAGGTTTCGCCTGTCACTGCTCTTCACCTCGATCTTTCCGCCCTTCTCCCCCTCAAAAGGTAGCACCAGGCGGGATAGAGGGGCACTGGTAGAGATCTTCCGGCTCTCTCCATTGAGGGTATACTCAAATTCGGTGGTCCCGGAGACATCCGATTCTCCTATGAATTTTCCAATGGCGAGCAACACCTGTGCGGTGGTCTGGGTGCTGTACCATTGACCGGAAGCCATTTTACCGGCAATCTCATCCACCAGGCTCTTTGCCATGTTCATATCACCCATCAATGTGATGACCTGCAGGATCATCGCCTGGTCACGCAGTGAGCTGCCATAGGTGTAGGATAGCTCCCTGTAGTATTTAACCGAGGTGGTCAAACCGGCCACCAGCTCCCTTGCCACCTCCTCCTTACCGATCATCAGGTAGGCGCCTGCAAGTGTCCACCTGGTAGTCGCCGACAACATTTTCATCTCCCTCAAACGGTTCATGGCGCCGAGGGCCGGTTTTTTTGCAAGCGCCAGTGTGTAGAGGCGGTATGCCTGGTTGATCTCATTGCTGAGCCGGGGACCAAAACGGTTCGATTCACGTTCCCAGCTGTTGGCCATCCGGGTCTGGTACTTGACCCAGTTGCTGATAAATCCGATGGGCAGGTTGTAACCCAATGCCTTCGCTTCAAGCATGAAGTGTCCTGCATAGCTGGTTCCCCACTCACTCACCCAGCCGTACGAACCAGGCCAGTAGGTGAGTCCGCCGTTGGAGACCTGGAATGATTTGAGTTTGTTGATCCCGGCCGACAGGTTCTGCTGGATCTCCCGTTTCTGTCTGGAATCCAGTTCAATGAACCGGCTGAGGAAGAGCTGTGGGAATATGGCCGAGGTGGTCTGCTCTACACATCCATGGGGATATTGCATCAGGTACTTCAGCCGCTGCTCCAGGTTCATGGGCGGGATAACCGATACCTCCAGTACACCATTGTTTGTTCCCGGGAGGCCAACCGGCGCATAGGTGGTTGCCCAGGTTTTGCCCGGCTCCACCATCTCATTGACGGTTTTTGTGATCCGCGGGTTGGGCATTCTCACCTGCAGCTCCACCAGGTCGCTCGCCTGTTGACTGCCGCTTCGGGCCACTATCTCCACCTCTCCGGCTCCTGTTCTCTTTGCCACTTTGAGGGTGAACTCCACAACCTGGTCACCCACCTCATGGAAGGTGATCTTCCGGCTGGCCGACCCCTCGACCATGAAAAGGTCATTGGTTTTTACCTCCACTGTGACGTTTTTCACCTTGGGATCCATAGAGAACAGGGTGACCGGCAGGGTAACGGTTTCTGCCGGGCTCACCATCCGCGGGAGGGTGGCCAGCACCATCAGCGGCTTTTTGACCGGGGTGGCCTTTTCGGTTTTTCCATAGGCTCCTTTGTGACTTGCCACCACCATGGTCCTTACCGAACCCACATAGTTGGGCATGGTAAAGGAGTGGCTGCCGGTTTTTCCCGCTTTGAGCTCGAAGGGGCCGAAGTATTTCACCACCGGCTTGAAGCGGTTGCTGTTTTTCTTGTCATCCTGCTTGATAAACTCATCCCCACCGATTGAGAGTAGTCCGGCCATCTCCCCCTTCAGGGCACCCAGTACATACTTGTAGAGGTCCCAGGTTCGGATGCCCAGCGCCTCCTTTGAGTAAAACTGTCTCCAGAGGTCAGGAGTTCTGAACCGGGTCAGGTCGAGCAGCCCTTCATCCACCACAGCCACCGTGTAGGTCATCGCTTTTCCATCCTGCTCCGAAACAGTCAGCTCCACCCTCTTTTCAGGCTCAAGCACATCGGGCATTTTAAGTTCGGGATGCAGGATGGTGCTTTGGTCCGTCACATCGACCGACTGGATGCCGTACATCCGGATGGGCCGGTCGTTGGCAGTGCTTTTGTGGGGTTGAATAAGAGAGACATTGATAAAAATATTGGGCGCCATCGCACCGGTGGCTTTGATTGAAACCGGACCATCAAGGGGGGCCTTCACCCAGAAAGTCTGCAGGATCGCCGATCCGTTTTCGATACTGATCAGTGCACGGCCTGCCTCAATTTCCGGCAGGTTCAGCGTGATCTCTTCGCCCACCTTATATGCCTTTTTATCTGTGGTAAATGTGAGCATCTCGGCACCTCCCGGACCCTCCTGTGAGGCGGTTTCCCAGTACCCCCTGTAGTCGAGGTAGAATGTCTGGCCCGTACTGTGTCCCCCCTTTGGGTCGGTAATCCGGATCAGCTTTCTTCCCCAGAGGTTCTCTTCAAAATTCATTTCGTACATGGCCTTTCCATTCACCGTACTGATCCTCTCCTTTTTGATCAGGTTCCGGCTCCGGTTGCGTACATAGGAGGCGAGGTTGTCATACTGATCCCTGTCCCACCACCATCTCCACTTCACATCGTAGATCTCAATGGTGAGGTTTTCGATATCGACCGGATCTCCCGACTGGTCCAGTGTGACAATGGGGATCATGTTGGTCTCGTTGGAGTAGAGCGCTCCGTTCCACCCCGGACCCTCGGGAATCTTCACACCCACATACCTGCTGAAGGGGGAGTATAGCACAGGGAAGCGATCCACGCTGAAATCGCCCGAGTTCTCAAAGACCCGGGTCTTGAAAAATGCCTGCAACATGCCCGGGGCCTCTTTTCCTACGTTGAGGCCGGGTGCAAAACTCGTATTCCCCTGGTTGTCCAGCTTCCCTTCAAAAACAGTCTCCTCTTCCGCCTCAAACTCCTTAGCCGGATCATCAAAAGAGTAGTCCTGGTACCCTTTAAACCGGGTGGTGGCAGAGCGCAGGGTCATCTCGATATCTGCCTTCAGGTTTCTGGCCACAGCACCGTGCAGCCACTTTGCATTGAGGGTTCCGGTGATGGGACCTTTTTTCAGTATTTCGGATCCAAAGTCGATGTTGATCTTAAGCCGGTTGGGTTTGACCGTTTCGATCTTCACGGTTTTTGTGAAGCCTGATCCCCCCACCTTCACCTTGGCAAGCCAGTTTCCGGTGGGTGCATCCGCCTCTGTGGCGGTGCGGAAGTCATACACTCCACTGAGTCCGGAAGTCCTGGTTTTATTGAGGTAGAGCTGGTTCTCCGGGGTGTAGAGTTCAAACCTGACGGGGTGGTTGGCGGGAAGGAGTTCGTTTTTGTCCTCCAGGACAAAGGTGATGTAGATGGAATCGCCCGGTCT
>JBDLIQ010000198.1:0-3702 GCA_039714775.1 Bacteroidota bacterium | reverse complement strand
CTGAATACATTTTCGGGGTCCCACCTGTTCTTTGCCTCTACAAGCCGTTTCCACACCTTTTCGGTGTATGCCTCTCTGACCCTTTCAGCCCCCTCTTCACTTAAGAAATTCACATAAACCCCCTGGCTGTACGGCCTGGTGGCATCGTGGAACTCCCTGGCCCAGGCAATGGCCCGCTGATCGTCACTGGCTCTCCTCCAGCGTGTGTGCAGGTTGAGTAAAAAGGGTGTGTTCCTGTGAGGGAACGCGGTGGCTTCCGGGTCGATTCGCGACGGGGCTCCCTCCATATGGGGAATGAAAACTTCACACTCGTCGCCGGGCATCCTCTCTGCAAAGGCCTGGATCTGATCAATGCATCCATCGGACAGGTCCGTCAGGTGGTGCGACTTCCAGTAGTTTCGTGCACCGTGATCCACCAGTCCGTCAAAGGCTGACTGCCAGCCGGTCCATGGATTAACGGCCGATCCATCTCCAACGGTCTCTCCATGATCCCTGATGGGTTGAATCAACTTCTCTCCCTCCGCTGGATCGCCCAACCATACAAACGGGATAAGGATGACCAGTTTCCCATGGTGCTCTTCAGGAATGAAAGGAAGGGGAGGGGCGTGGCGCACCACCAACCAGATGGTCATCTCATCGGGCATGGTTTTTACGAACTCCCTGTGAAATTGGAGATAGGATTTCAGATCTTCGAAGCGTTTGACGATGGGACCGGTATATACTTCGGTTCCAATCCGTGCTGCCCTGCATTCGAAGGTGGTCACAATGCCAAAGTTTCCACCACCACCCCTGACGGCCCAGAACAGGTCAGGATTCTCTGTAGCGCTGGCCTGTACAATGGACCCATCGGCTGTCACCATCTTTACCGACAGCAGGTTGTCAACGGTTAGTCCGTATTTGCGGCTGATCCAGCCAAATCCACCACCCAGAGTGAGTCCTCCCACTCCTGTATGTGATATGATACCCGCCGACACTGCCAACCCGTGCTTTTGGGTTGCTTCATCCACAGTGCCAAGAAGGCAACCACCTTCCACCTTTACTGTTCTTTTATCCGGATCCACATCTACCTTTTGCATGAGCGAGAGGTCGATCATCATCCCGTCATCGCAGACCGCGTTTCCGGCAGAGTTGTGTCCGCCGCCTTTCACTGCAATGGTGAGTTGATGTTCTCGGGCGTACCTGACCGATTGGGAGACATCGTTTGCGCTGAGGCACCTGGCGATGATGGCAGGCTTCTTATCAAACATCCCGTTCCAGATGGCCCTGGCCTCGTCATACCCTGGTTCGCCCGGAAGGATCACATTCCCCTTAACCAGGTTTCTAAAACCTGATACTGTTTCATTGATTCTGTTCATATGATTTGAAGATTGATTAGCATGATTCATATATGGAAGTTCAATGCGGGTAAGTAATAGTTGGGATGCATGATGGGCATGCAAGGAACTGAAAGTAGATGCAAGTTATGTAAATCCATTCTAAATAACACCATTGCAATATGTTAAACCGGTGTTAAAAAAGGGGACAGATAGCCTCTTTGTATCTCAGGGATTATCACCTATTTCGCAACAATCCCTTAGCTTTCAGCTGAGAAAAAATGGCTAACTTGTTTCAAATTAAAAAAACAACAATGAAACGCTACCTGCTTTATACATGCACACTGATTTTATTGATCTCTGCTTATCCGGTGAACCTGTTTGCCGGGGGAGAGAATGAGTGGCCGAGAAAAATTGAAAGAGGCAATGCCATTGTGGTTATCTACCAGCCACAGGTCGAATCCCTGACGGCCAATAGCATGGAGGCCAGGGCTGCCGTTTCGGTGACCAACGATGAGTTCACCTCTCCGGTCTTCGGAGCCATGTGGTTTGACTGTAACATCTCCACCGACAGGGACGACCGTACGGTTCAAATGCTGGATATGAAGGTCTCTGCGGCCAAATTCCCGGAATTGGAGGAGGGGAAGATTGAAAAATTGAGCAGTTTCCTGGAAGAGGAGATCCCGAAATGGGAGATCGAATTGTCGCTTGATCAGCTGCTTGCTGATCTGGATATGTCGGAGACAGCCCTGGAGCTCTCATCAGGCCTGAACAATGCACCGCCCGAGATCATCTTCACCACCATCCCATCGGTGCTGATTATCGTGGATGGGGAGCCCATCTTTCAGGAGATTGAAAAAACCAATTATGAAAAGGTGTTGAATACCCCCTTCTTCATTGTGAAGGACAAGAAGAAGGGTAAATATTACATCAATGGCGGGGAGCACTGGTACGTTTCTGATAATGCGGCTGACTGGGAGTATACCGGGAGGGTTCCGAAAAAGCTGAAGGAGATTGCCGATGAGGCCCTTGATACGGGCGAGGATGGGTACGCTAAGGAGGAGGCGCTTTCGGACGGTGAATCGGTTGAAGAGCCGGTGATCCCGGAGATTATCCTGAGAACCACACCCGCCGAACTGTTGCAATCGGATGGTGAACCTGATTTCTCTCCCATCAAGGGGACCTCCATCCTCTATATGACCAACACGGCCGATGACATCCTGATGAACATTGAAACTCAGGAGTACTTTATCCTGGCGGCAGGCAGGTGGTACCGGTCTAACTCACTCTCCGATGGTCCCTGGGCCTTTGTGGAGCCTGATCAGGTTCCGGAGGGATTTGCCACGATTCCGGCCGATTCGGATGTGGGCTCGGTACGGTCGAGTGTTGCAGGAACCCAGGAGGCCAAGGAGGCGGTACTGGAGAACCAGATCCCCCAGACCGCCGAGGTGGACCGGAGCGAGGCAAAGCTGGAGCTGACCTATGACGGGAAACCAAAGTTTGAACCTGTCGGGGAGACCGGGATGAAGTACGCAGTGAACACTGACAAATCGGTGCTTCTGATCGAGAACCGTTATTACTGTTGTGACAATGCCATCTGGTTTGAGTCAGAATCGGCCACCGGTCCGTGGATCGTCAGTACGTCTGTTCCGGACCAGGTACAGGAGATTCCCCCGGAATCGCCCGTCTACAATGTGAAGTATGTCTATATCTACGACTACTCACCCACGGTGGTCTATACGGGGTACACGCCCGGTTATGTGCACTCTTATGTCTATGGAGGGTGTGTCTATTACGGAACGGGTTACTATTACCGCCCCTGGTATGGGGTGCACTACTACCCCAGGCCGGTCACCTATGGCTTTAATGTGCACTGGAATCCATATTCCGGATGGGGATTTTCATACGGTGTCTCCTACGGATGGATGACTGTGGGATGGGGAGCACCCTATTATGGATATTGGGGTCCGGCAGGGTACAGGCATGGCTACCACTATGGTTACCATCGCGGCTATTCACGCGGATACAGGGCTGGTTATTATGCCGGACGGGCCTCCTCCTCCCATCCTGGACGGCCTACTCCCTATTCCAGCCGATCGAGGGCTTCAAACAACGTGTATAAGAACAGGGCACAGGGAGTGTCTCGTACAGGGAATACCCATTATGATCCCAAAACCGGCAACCAGATCGCTTCGGCCGACAGGTCCACAAGACCGGCGGCAAAACCGGCGGGTCGGGATAACAATGTCTATACCGACCGGGATGGCAATGTATACCGCAGGGACGGGGAGAATTGGAACAGGGTGGATAACAGCGGTCAGCGGCCCTCCACCAGGGAATCGAGACCCTCTACGGGAGAGCGACCCTCTACAAGAGAGACCAGACCCTC
>JBDLIQ010000197.1:0-3732 GCA_039714775.1 Bacteroidota bacterium | reverse complement strand
TGTTCCTGTAGTCGTCTGAGGATGTACATAATAAAATTTCTTGGTAACAGGCGTGGTGTCAGGGAGAGGAGTTTATTGGAGAAACCTGGTATGACCCTGATCCGGCCCTTCATCATACCCTTCAAAGCCCTCCTGGCTACATGCTCTACCGTAGTTGTAACAATCTTCTCCTCCCTCTCCCCTGCCCCGGAATTCCGGGCACAGGTGCTTGCGAAACCTGAATTAAAAATACCCGGGAGCAGCACTGTAACACTCACCCCTGTACCCTTTGCTTCATTGGCCACCGCTTCAGAAAAGTGAAGCATGTACGCTTTGGATGCATAATACAACGACATGGTCGGACAGGGCTGAAAGGCGGCCAGTGAGGATACATTCATGATCCTTCCATATCCCCTTTCGATCATCTTTTGAAGCATCAGTTTGGTCAGATGGGTCACAGTCAGCACATGCAGGTGTAACATTGTCTCCTCCACGTTCCAGTCTGTCTCGGAAAAAAAGCCAAACAGACCAAATCCTGCATTGTTAATCAGGATATCAAAATCGTTGTGAGAAACCTCTTTGAAAAGTTCAGCGGCTGATTGGTCTCTTCCCAGATCCTTTACCACCAATTCTGTGCTGGTTCCATAAGAATCATTAATCAGCCGGGACGCCTGGTCAAGTCCCTCCCTATCCTTATCCACCATCACCAGGTGATGTCCATCGGCTGCAAGGAGCCTGCAGAATTCCAGTCCAAGACCGGATGCAGCTCCTGTGATCAATGCCTTGTTCCGGGACATAGCACATGAAAGTTAAGCCATATATATAAGGATCGCAACAGTCTGAAATATTTTTTACATTTAACCCTCTGAACCAATCCATACACCATGAAAAAAATTATTCTTTATACCATCTTGCTGAGCCTCCTGGTCTCCTGCCAGGTTTCGGTCCAAAAGGAGAACGAAACAGCTTTAATTTACAAGAACCAACTGGAACTCACCAGCGACATCATGACCCCCGAAGTACTCTGGGCTTTCGGACGGTTGAGCGATGTTCAGGTATCACCCGATGGTGAGAAGATCCTGTACGGGGTGAGCTATTACAGCATCGAACAGAACAGGAGCAACCGCGAATTGTTCGTAATGAATGCAGATGGGTCGGAGAAGATCCGCCTGACCGAAACTTCAGTAAATGAGCACAATGCCATCTGGCACCCTGACGGAGATCGAATTGTTTACCTCTCCTCCGCTTCGGGCGAAGTACAGGCCTGGGTGATGAATGCAGATGGTTCAGAAAAGCAGCAGATCTCCGAGGTAGAGGGGGGCATCAGCGGCCTTGCCTTCTCCCCCACCGGGGAGCGGGTGCTCTATACAAAAGAGGTGCAGATTGACAAAACCACCCAGGATCTCCACCCCGATCTGCCGAAAACCGACGGACGGGTGATCAATGACCTCATGTACCGGCACTGGGATACATGGGAGGATGGAGCACACAGCCACATCTTCATAGCCGGTTTCGACGGGGAAGAGATCACCGGCGGAACAGACATCATGCCGGGAGAACCATACGACTCGCCAATGAAACCATTCGGTGGACTGGAGGAGGTGGCATGGACCCCTGACGGGAAAGGCATTGCCTATACCTGCAAGAAGATGACCGGGCTGGAGTACTCTTTCAGCACCGATTCCGACATCTTTCTCTACGATCCGGAAAGCGGGATGACAAAAAACCTAACTGAAGGGATGCCCGGTTACGACCGTGTACCCTTCTTCTCTCCCGATGGCAGTAAGATCTACTGGCATAGCATGGAACGGGCAGGTTTCGAGGCAGACAAGGAGCGCCTGTTCGAAATGGACCTTTCCAGTGGGGAAAAACGCTATCTCACTCCTGAATTTGATTATTCCCCCTTCGGGGAGAGCTGGGCCGATGAAGGAGAGCACCTTTACTTTGTTTGCGCGGTGAATTCAGAACACCAGATATTCAGAATGAATGTGAAAACCACTGAAATCACTGCCGTTACTGAAGGCATGCATGATTATCACAGTGTGGCCATGGCCGGCGACCGGCTCATTGCAACCCGGGTCGATATGACCAAACCCCAGGAGATCTACAGCCTGGATCCGGCCACAGGTGAGGCCACCGAACTGAGCTTCGAGAACAAGCACCTCCTGGACCAGCTCACCATGCCGAAGGTGGAGAAGCGCTGGGTCACTACGGTGGACAACCAGCAGATGCTGGTCTGGGTCATCTACCCGCCCCATTTTGATAAGAATAAAAAGTACCCGGCCGTCATGTTCTGCACGGGAGGACCCCAGGGTGTGCTGGGTCAATTCTGGAGCTATCGCTGGAACATGAGCCAGATGGCCTCCTTTGACTATGTAGTAATTACCCCGGCCCGACGGGGAGTCAGTAGTCACGGACAGCTCTGGACCGACCAGGTGAGCAAAGACAACAGCGGACTGGCCATGCAGGACCTGCTCAGTGCTATTGATAACATCAGCGCAGAACCCTACGTGGATGAAGAACGCCTGGGTGCCGTAGGCGCCAGCTTCGGGGGCTTCTCGATCTACTGGCTGGCCGGGAACCACCAGAAGAGATTCAAAGCATTCATCAGCCATTGCGGCGTGTTTAACGAAGAGATGATGTACTACACGACCGAAGAGATGTTCTTCCAGCACTGGGAAACAGGAGGGGCTCCCTGGGAGAAGGAGAACCCGGTGGCCATGAAATCCTATGCCGGATCGCCCCACCATTTTGTTAAGAATTGGGACACACCCATCATGGTGATCCATGGTGAGCACGACTACCGGATCCCATATACACAGGGCCTTGCTGCATTTAACGCAGCACAGATGATGGGCGTTCCCAGCAAACTGCTCTTCTTCCCTACCGAAACCCACTGGGTGTTAAGCCCCCAGAACGGGATCCTCTGGCAGAGAGAGTTTAAGGGCTGGCTTGATGAGTGGCTGAAATGAGTTGAAAGTGCTCAGTGCTCAGTTGAGAGTGTAAAGTTGAAAGTTTATGTTGAAACAGATCATATTAATTGGCCTGGGAGGTTTTGTGGGAAGCGTGGCCAGGTTCTTTGTATCGAAACTCAATACCCATGTGGAGTGGTTTTCGATTCCAATAGGAACGCTTACAGTGAATGTGGTGGGAAGCCTGCTGATCGGCTTTCTGATCGGCATTTCGGAGAAGAGCCCCATCCTCACTGTTGAACTCAGGATGTTCCTGATGGTGGGATTGTGCGGCGGATTCACCACCTTCTCCTCTTTCAGCGGTGAGAACCTGATGATGATGCGGAACGGCCAGTTCTTCTCCCTCTTTCTCTACACAGGGCTCAGTATCCTGCTTGGATTTACCGCGGTATATTTCGGTTACCTTTCAACCAAACTATTGCATTAAAAAAGACCCATCCCCATGAACAGCTCTGAATACAGCATTCTGAAAATCCATGCCAGTACAACCGACCGGCTTGGCTCAAAACTGCTCTACCAGCACATCGTTGAGCTGGCCAGGGAGAAGGGGATCACCGGTGCAACGGTAACCCGCGGGATCATGGGATATGGATCCAGCAGCACAATCAGCTCATCCCGGTTCTGGGAGCTGACCGAGAAGCTTCCGGTGGTGATCGAACTGGTGGACCGGACAGAGGTACTTGAGGATTTTTACAGGGAGATCGAAGCGGAGCTGCTCTCCATGTCCAAGGGCTGCCTGGTGGCGCTGGAACCCACTAAAATCCTGCTTCAGAAAAAAGGA
>JBDLIQ010000196.1:0-3789 GCA_039714775.1 Bacteroidota bacterium | reverse complement strand
ATCTCTTCAACTGGCCGCGAGGATGCAATAACATCGCTGTTGATGATGTTCTTGTAGTGTTCGTATCGTTCCAACACCTCCCTCACATAATGGTAGGTTTCCGATCCCCTGGCATAGCCATATTTGACCACCTTATCATTGTAATAGACGGGGTCCGACTTTTTCAGGATCCACTCCTCCACATTGCCTATCCAGAGATTGGGATCCGACCCGTTCTTCTCTGCCAGTCTCCGGGCATCCTGGATATGGCCATACCCAACGTTGTATGCAGCCAGGATGAAACTGAGGCGCTCCTGATCATCGGTAATGACCTCCCTGAACCGCTCATCGAGCCACTGGATGAATTGGATACCCGCCCTCACCTGGGCCCGGGGAGATGATTCGATGGTGACCCCGTAATTCCTTGCGGTACGCGGCATCAGCTGCATCAGTCCGAATGCACCGGCCCATGATACAGCCTCGGGATTGAACCTCGATTCCTGGTATACCATACTGGCCAGCAGTCTCCAGTCCCAATGGATCGATTCACTCTCCTTTTTGAGAATCTCGTCATACTTTGAGATCCTGCCACTGCCCAGTGCATAGTACTCGCTGTGGATGTTCCGGTAGGTGTGTCGGTTTTTGAAGTACTTGTTATAAAGCCTTGTATAACTTCTGGTTTCACGGTAATCCCTAATCCAGTCGTCTATTTCGGCCTTCAGACTGTCCGATTTCAGATGAACCGCCCACGCCATATTCTGCGGAAAGGATATGGCAGTTTTCACATCCAGCACGGGAAAATAGGTGTTGTTGACCAGGCCCACATTCTCATCACAAACAGTATAATCGATCTCTCCCAATGCCACTCGCTGGATAAGCTGTTCTGACTCAAGCTCAACTTCCCTTACCTGAATCCCCCCACCGATCTCATCAGAAAGGTTCATCAGTGTCGAGGCGTGAACTGAACCGGACTGTACATAGATGGTCTTTCCTGCCAGGTTCAGCTGGTTACGTAATACATTGGTTTCCAGTTGTGTCTGATTCATTTTTTCCCAATGCTCGGGTTTCCGTTGCACCAGTACCTGCCTGGTTTGCTGCAGGGGAAGGGTAAATCCCACAAGCTGTTTACGGTCAGAGGTCACAGTCAGGTTCATGGCGATGAGATCCACCTCCCCTTCTGTCAGATCCCTGAAATTCTGTTGCAGGTCGTTACAGACATGCACCTCCAATTCCAGTGCCAGATGGTTGGCAAGGGCATTGAGCAGCTCAAACTGGAAACCCATGGGCTGTCCCCGGTAGATAAAATAGCTTGTGGAGTTAAATTCGGTGACCACCTTCAGCACACCCTTTTCCCGGATCCTCTCCAGGTTGGTAACCTGTTCGGTCCTATGATCTGCACCATCACGTCTGGATCCCCTCTCCCTCCTGCAGCCTCCAAAAATCAAAGGTATCGTCAGAATGATCAGAAAGAGCCTGCTGTTGATTTTTATGAATCTGTTCATATGATGTAATATACGTGAAAGATTCTCAATCATAAAATGTCCATACCAATCCCACCCTGAAATACCTTGGTTTCATGGGGTACCGGTAGGTTGTAAAATAACTGTTCCCCAGGAACTCCCCACCATGCAGGAGGTTGTTATAAGATGCAAAGATCCTGGTACGTGCAATGCGAAAGGCAATGAAAACATCCAGGAACGGATAGCCACCCACATTGTATTCATCCTGAAGGTAAAATACCCCTGTGGCAGGCATATAGGCACTTGCCTTATACTTAGTGGTGTAGTAGAGATCAAAGCCCAGGTCGGTCACCAGGGCTCCATTAAACAGAGTTTGTTTCCAGTAATTGGAAGTCTGAAAAGCAGCAGGTGGCAGTCTGAGTACCTCGCTGGCAAGCGTAGATTGAACCAGGATTTTGTTTTCTGAATGAAAGCCTGAAAATACAAAATGTTTCGAAAAATAGGCTGAAAGTTGCAGCAGGTCTTTGTCATGCACCCTGGGGATTGCATCTTGATCCCAATACACATAGTTGCTGATATAGGCTGCGCTGGCACGTACATCCAGTTCAAGCTCATCACTTTTCATAAAAGCTTCCCCTTTGACCTTGAACATGGATGGAAAATCGTTGTCCCACTCAAAAAAGGAGGATGAATACCTATTGGTGAAATAATGGGGCTTTCTAAGTTCCAGGCTTCCCCTGAGTCCCAGGTCCGCTTTCTCCAGGAACTCTCTTGAGAAGGTGGCATTGATGCGGAAATCATTCTGGTAATAACCCAGAAGATAATATTTCCCGTCCACGACCCAGTCCCAGACTCCTGTAGTGGGCCCTGCCAGGTAAACACCCACATAGACATCGTTGAAATATTCGTCGTGAAACCGGGCCACAGCAGAATCACGCATAACAGAGTCCACTACCAGCGGATCGGCTGTAATGGTGTCAATACGTGACAAAACAGGTTCGCCCACAGGAGAGAGGGCACCAAACCGCCTGAGTTCATGACCCGCATAGATCCTTGCCGAGATCTTATCATAATCGGGATCTCCCAGAATCAACTGAAAGACATTGGACAACTTGTCCTCCGACACCGAATCATATGGATTGGAGCCCTCGTAGTAATAGTTGTTATACACAGGGGAGAGCTCCTCCGGTGTAACCACATCCTGATAACTCTTAAGATGGCGGTCATAAAGCAGCTGGTGGGAGATGGAGAGGGTCTTACCCGTCGAGGTTGTATTCCCCAGGGTGTCAGTAGTTGTTACACGTTCAAACAGGTTGTATTTCTGGGTTGTAAAAAAAGAGATATTGCGATATTGCGATTGTGCCGAGGTGAGCTGCATCGGGTAGAGCCATGGCTTCTCAGCCTGGCCAGCCAGGAATTCATCGATGTTCTGTAATCCGGCATGGTCATGGACCTTGAAATCGTTAAAATAGAAGGTCCCGAAAACAGAGTATCTATCCTTTGCATGACTTCCAAACAGTCCAACCCTGTTGACCCGGGTCTCCTCATTCTCATACAAAGCCTTGCCAGCCAGAATGTTAAAATCGATTCCAAAATTGGTAAAAGCAGATGCATTCTGTGTATGCACAGCTTCGATATTCTCCTCCCTCCACTCTACCACGGGGATTGTGGAGTAGGAGATTGAGGTAAATGGTGTTTTCGTGTTGAAAAATCTGGTTCTTTTCGCTGTCTTAAGATAGGGCTCCCAACCCACTCCAAAAACAAATGCGTCGGCTTCGGGTCGAAGAAAGAAATCCACATGGTTCAATGAATGTCCCAGGATCCCGAGGTATTCATAACTGAACCCCTCTTTGAACGCGGGATGGTAGTCACGGTGCAACTGGTGCAGGTTAGTATCCAGCGGGGTCTCCTCAAAACGGGTATAGTTGTGCTTTAGTTTCCATGTATTGATCTGCTTTGAAGTATCAATGACCTGGGCCTGGAGCATCGTCAAAGAGAACAATAGCAGAAAGGATATGAATAGTTGTTTTCTCACCTGCATGGCAGGTCTAATTTAACATGATTTTTGTCAAAAAAAAATCCCACCCGGAAAACCGGATGGGATTAAATAAGATAGGCAACGACCTACTCTCCCACTAACGCAGTACCATCGGCGCAAATGGGCTTAACTTCTCTGTTCGGAATGGTAAGAGGTGGTTCCCCATTGCAATAGTCACCTAAAATCTTCAAATAAGATTAACATATCGGAAAGAGTATCTTTTAATTAGCCTTGAAAAAAGCTCACGGGCAATTAGTACTGCTCGGCTATGACATTACTGCCTTTACACCTGCAGCCTATCAACGTTATCGT
>JBDLIQ010000195.1:0-3790 GCA_039714775.1 Bacteroidota bacterium | reverse complement strand
TCTGCTGGTCTTCCTGTATGTTTCTGCAATAGCCCAGAAGCCTCCCATCAAGTTTGGTAAGGTCTCCAAAGAGGAGCTGCTTATGAAATCATATGAGCCTGATTCGACGGTGGATGCAGCGATACTTTGCGAATATGGAGTTTTTAGCACAACGAGTTTCACGTTTCAATGGACAACGCGGTATAAAATATTCAGCAAAGAGGGGCTGAATAGACTGATTATGTCGGTGCCGGTGGCATCGAAGGGAGAGGTAAAAGGAGTTGTATTCAATATTGAAGATGGCAAGATTGTAAAGACAAAGCTTGACAGGAAATCCATTTACAGAGAGCGGGTGGTGGAGGATTATTACAGGATGCGTATTGCGCCTCCCGATGCCCGGGCAGGTTCGGTAATCGATATCACATTTTCAATGCAAGGCTTACCCAACACCTGGCAATTTCAAAAAAAGATTCCGGTGTTCTGGAGTGAACTGGTCATACCGAAAAACCCCTACATCAGTTTTAACAAACGGTTTGTGGGTTATGAGCCGCTGCAGGTGGTCACCTCATCCAGGTGGGTGGCAAAGGAGATGCCACCCTTCCACCCTGAGCCCTATATTAACTCCAGTAACAACTACATGACCACCATGTTCCTGGAGATATCCTCGATTCATTTGCCAGGAAGTGGTTACTCAACAGGAATCTATGAGAATCTTTCGGAGGACTGGGATGATGTGGCCGAATATTATGATGATCATACAAAATTTGGTGAAGTATTAAGAGTGGCTGACATCTATCTTAATGGTGCCGCCGATACGGTCGATGCAATATCTGCCTCCGAAACAGAAAAGGTTGTCAATGCGCTGAATCGGATCAGGGATGAAGTCAAATGGAACAAGCGCCAGCGCCTCTATCCCAGCACACAGTTAAGGAGTGTATATGTCAAGGAGAAGACAGGCAGCTCTGCCGATATGAATTTCCTGTTTTTGAAACTTCTGGAAAAACTGGATATCGAATGCTATCCCATGTTGATGAGTCTTAGAGATGAGGGTATGATCAATCCGCACTTTCCAAGCCATTCCAGGTTCAATTATGTGGTCTCCTATGTGAAGATCGGGGATCGATATTATACAATTGATGCAGCTGACAAGCATTACCCTTACGATATGCTGAATGCTGAATGCCTTAATAATTTTGGATTTGTTCTGTGGAAGGAGACCGGGGAGTGGGTGGATATTGCCCCTGAGAAAAAGAGAAGCAGGATGATTAACGCCACATTAAGTGTAGAAGAGGATGGGTTACTCACTGGTTCCATGACCATTCAGCATGCGGGCTATGCTTCGGCGCTCTTCAGGAAGCGCCAGGAGCGTTACACTACCAGGGATGAATACCTGGAGGAGTTTGAAACAGACCACACCGGTACTTTTGTTATGGACTATTCGGTGGAGAACCTGGAACAGGATGTGGGATCGGTCAAAGAGAACTTTTCACTGGAGATCGAAGGAAAGACCAATGTAGCAGGAGGCCTGATCTACCTTGATCCGGTATTGATTGGCCGGATCACAGAGAACCCTTTTAAGCTCGAATCGAGAGAATACCCTGTGGATTACACCTATCCCAGGGACAAAATGTATATTCTGACTCTGGCTGTTCCTGATGGTTATGCAGTGGAACAGATGCCTGCTCCAATAAAACTGATCACCCGGGAGAAGAGCATTATGTACCAGTTCAACGCTGTCCAGACTCAGAATTCAATTCAGATCATGTGCCGGATGTCCATTCTTAAACCGATGTTTATTCAGACCGAGTATTCTGAATTGCAGGCCCTGTATGACATTGTTGTGAATAAGGAATCTGAACCGATCATTCTTAAGAAAGTAACTCCATGAGACAGATCCTGATATTGGCACTATGGTTTTTTTTACTCCCCGAACTGGAAGCAGCTAAAACAAAATACCCCTGCAGTGCCATTCCTGCCGGGTTGAAATCCGGCGCCAAAGCGGTGGTGAGAAATCATGATCAGCAACTAATAATGAAGCCCGGCGGAGTTATCGAGCACCGGGTTGTATATGCCATCACCATTCTTGAGGAGAACGCCGAGAGGCTGGCTACATTTTACGGACCGTATGATAAGTATATGAAACTGCGCAGTGTTACCGGCAGAATTTATAATGCAGCAGGTGAGCAGGAGGAGGTGCTTCGTGCCGAAGATATCGTGGATGTCAGCATGATCGCATCTTACAGCCTCTATCAGGATAACCGTGTAAAGATCCTTGATCCGGACCACAACCAGTATCCTTATACGATCGAATATACTTATACTTATGTGTTCAGGAGTTTTTTAGAGATCCCCGATTGGAGTATATATCCTGGCTATAATGTGGCGGTGGAGAAGGCAGATTTTCAGGTGACCACTACCGGGAAGGATGTTTTCAGATACCAGGTTGTTAACTCAGATATAGAACCTGTCATCAGCAGTTCGAATGGGGGTGAGGTCTATAGGTGGCAGGTTGAGAACATGCCTGCTCTGATTGATGAGAGTGTTTCAAGGAGTTTCCGGGACCTGGCACCGGTTCTTCTGATCGGCCCAAATTCGTTTAATTACGGGGGGACCGAGGGATCCATGCGCAGCTGGAAGGAGTTTGGTGCGTGGATCTATCAACTTGGTGAGGATAAAAGGTCTCTTACAGATGAAGAGAAGGCGGTGGTTTTAGGAATGGTTAAAGGGCTGGATGATGACCATGAAAAAACCAGAGTTTTATATAAGTACATGCAGGACAGGGTTCGCTATGTAAATATCTCACTGGGTATCGGCGGATTTGAACCCATTGCTGCCGAAAGGGTAAGTGAGGTGGGGTATGGAGATTGCAAGGCACTGTCAAATTATATGAGGTCATTACTTGATGTGGCAGGTATCGAATCCCTGTATACCATTGTTTTGGCAGGCAGGAGTCACAGGAGGTTCATTCCCGGTTTCCCGTCCCAGCAGTTTAATCATGCCATCCTTGCGGTTCCATTTGAAAAGGATACCATGTGGCTGGAGTGCACCAGTCAACGCCTCCCTGCAGGATACCTGGGCAGTTTTACTGATGACAGACCCGTCCTGTTTGCTACAAAAGAGGGAGGAGAACTTTCGCGTACTCCTAAATATGAACCGGCGGAGAACAGCGAAATTGTCAAAGCCACCTGCCGGCTGGATTCAAACTTAAATGCTGCCATCACCTATTCTAAGCAGTATTATGGGGTGGATTTTGGCAGACAGCTCTCTTCAATAAATAACAATGACCTGGAGGAGCAGAAACGTACCATCCAGAACCGGATGAAACTGAGTGGATTTGAGGTTAAAAATTTCCAGTTCGAGGTTGAAACAGATCGCAAACCAGTGGTTACTGAGACATCCACGATTTCGGTCAGGCAGATCATCTCAGACAATGGGGAGTTCCTTCCACTGGCACTGAATATTCTGACAGATGATCTGAACATGCCCTCGCGGAGCAGGAACCGAAAGTATCCCGTCTATTTGAAAAGGGGGTTTCAACAGCAGGACAGTGTTACTTTTCTTCTGCCTGAAAAGCTGCAGATCCATCACCTGCCAGAACCTGTTTCACTGGAGACCGAATTTGGGACCTATGAATCGACCGCTACAGCAGTGGAAGATGGGATTGTGTACTGCCGCAGGCTACTGATCTACGACGGGGAGTATGAAGCAACACGGTTCCGCGAATTCTACGGTTTTCTTCGCAAAGTGAATTCTGCGGATAACAGGAAGGCTTTGTTGACGCGGCAGACTGATTGACAGGGGTCAGAGTCTG
>JBDLIQ010000194.1:0-3848 GCA_039714775.1 Bacteroidota bacterium | reverse complement strand
AAGCACCCATATTGAACCCAATGTGGATTGGGGGTTTGAGGTGTTTAATGAAGTGGCGGAGGTGCTGTACGATCTGAAGGGAGCTACAAAAGCCGCCCCGCCTGTTCCGGCCCTTGACTCTTATGATGCCGATAGAAACAGCCTGAAGATAGCCCTGGATGGATTTCCACTGGAGTACCGCATCTCGAACGATGAAACCCTGGATGGGGCTCAATGGGAATTCCTTGATCTTAGAGATGGTGGGATTAAACCAAAATCTGATATCAACAGGAACGAAGCGATCTATTTACAAACACGTAACAGCTTTGGAGAGAGCGCAACCGGAAGCATTACCATCCCTTCAGGTGTTTTATGGGACATAAGCTTTCAGGTATCCGATAGTGACGGAGTAGTGGAAGGTGCAGCTGTGGAGTTTGACGGAAGGTTGGTAAATACCGGTACAGATGGCATGGCTCAGATAACTGATGTTCTTTCGGGTGGTTCGATAGCCTATTCCATCGCAAAAGATGGCTATAAAACTGTCTCAGGAAGTTTGGATGTATCCAGAGATTCGACCGTTGCAGTCACGCTGATTGCAACCGGAATCACTCCGGGTGACCTGTGGGAGACTGTTGATGATGTCAATGAAAGCGTAACCTATACCGGCGAATGGGCTACCGGCAACTGGGATGGCTATCATCGCAACAGTTGTCACTATACATCTCAAAAAGGTGCAATAGCCAGCTTCACATTTACCGGCAGAGGTATTAAACTGGTAGGAGCTGTGAACACAAACCTCGGCAAAGCGGAGGTCTATATTGATGGTGTGGTGCAGGATACAATTGATTTCTACAGGGATACCATGGCACTGCAGGTGGTTTTGTTTGCCGACAGCACATTATCTGCCGGGGAACACACCATTGAGATCATTGCAACCGGGACAAAAAGGCCGGAAGCTACGGATCCAATTATTATAATCGATGCCTTTAAAGTGAAGATAATGGCATATGAAATCAGCTTCCAGGTGTCTGATGGTAACGGAGCGCTGGAGGGTGCATCAGTGATGTTGGGAGATAGTATAAAAAATACTGACGTTGATGGAGTTGCACTGTTTGCTAATGTGCTGCCTGCAAATGCACTGAATTATGCCGTTACAAAATCCGGTTATGAACCTGTTACAGGTTCTATAGATGTTTACAAAGATACTACCATAGCAGTCACACTTAATCCAACAAGTATTGTTCCCGATGATTCCTGGCATATTTATGACGATACCGATGTTGGTATTAGTTATGAGGGAGAATGGCTCACCGGGGACTGGGAAGGCTATTATCACAATACATGTCACTATGCATATAAGGAGGATGCAAAAGCGAGCTTCACCTTTACCGGTACAGGTATTATATTAATAGCTCCAACAAACAATAATCTTGGTAAAGCTCAGGTATTTATCGATGGCACATTAAAGGAGACGGTTGATTATTATGGTGAATTTGCCCTGCAGCAGACTATTTTTATTGATAGTTCACTCTCCTCCGGAGAACATACCATTGAGGTCGTGGCAACCAATACCATGAGACCTGAAGCCCAGGGCACATTTGTATTTATCGATGCTTTCGCAGTAAAAGAGGGCCCGGATCATGTAAGCTCCCGGGCAGATGAATCTGCTGTAAAACTATTCCCGAATCCATCTTCCGGCTCTTTTTGGATAAGTAATATCCAGGGGGATGCAGATATCAGGATCTATTCAATTTCAGGAAAGCTGGTTCATCAGGAAAGAGTAGAAGCGGGCCCGATTTCCCATACCAGAGATATAGATATCGCAGATTTGGGTACTGGTGTATATTTTGTCAGGGTGATTAGTGAAAACCAACATGAAACCATCAAATTACTTATTGAAAACTAGAAATCAGATGAGGAATCTTAATGCTGTCACAATCGCAGTTCTGTTGCTGGTCAGTCTACCAGGCTTTTCTCAAAACAGGATCAAATCGTTATATGATCTGGAGACAAAACCGGCCAAAATCATAAAGAAGACCCTTTACGGCCTGAAGATAGATGAGAAGGCGGAAAAACTCACATGCAGAACCCTGCCCTTCCTCTCTGCCTCTCCCGATAGTACTGGCAACACAACACGCCAATTTGTAGACGGAAAGCAAAACATTCCGGTGGGCGTAAAAGCTGATGCTCTTTACCTTCTTGGAATGATGAATTATGGCTGGGATAACGGAGTGGCCCATTGGGGATACCACCGTGAGCTCTACGAAGAGCGGTACGACCAGATCAATGCAGGGTCAGAGATCGGACAAATAGAGATTGTCTACGAAGATGGTTCGAAAGATGAAATACCGCTTATCATGGGAGTAACATCATGGTTTGTCAACAAATGGGCCAGCGCCGCTTCGCATAGTGTAACCACTCCGATTCACGAACCCTTTGCATCGCGCCCCGAATATGCAAAAGTCTTCTTCGATGCGTTTAAACTAAAGGAGCAGCCCAATAAGCTGGCGATTGATAAACCTTATGCACATTACTATCTTGCTGTTGAACCACAGGATAAGAAGATCAAATCAGTTGTGATTACCGATAACCCTGAACTTCTGGGGACTCCGGTAGTATCGGGGATTACACTCTCAACCAGTGAGCGCCCTGACAATTTAGAACGATTTGCAAAACAAAAAGTTGCAAAAGAGGATGTTGAAACGATGCTCAAATCATTTGAGTCCCATGACTGGAGCAATGAGATAACAGCATTAAAAAATGTGCTGTATACGCAGGAATCTGATTTGCCCAATGAGGTGGACCTTCTTGAGTTCTCTGAAGGTATTGACGCAGCCAAAATTACATTTAAAGGAGATGTGAAAGCCGATATGCTAAGTAACATTTGGGTGCAGAACATGGAGGAGATGGAGGCCAAATTCGATCCCGTTACCGGTGTCTTTCACGAATCGGGCAAGAACTACCCCTGGTATGGCGGATACAGCGGGATCGGCACATGGTCACCTCTGGGTATCTATCATGAATGGGCCTACGGCCGCTCCTCAGATCATTACGCATCACTGGTGATGCGGAATGTGGACAACCAAGAGCGGCTGACCAGTTATGTCGATTATATGGATCGCTGGCTCTATTTCTACCGCAATGACCATGATCTGAACAATGGACCTGAAAACAACAGGCTGGATATAGATAAATGGCCGGAAGAAGCCGGTGGACATTGGGGTTTTGTAGTCAACGGACCCTGTACTCCTCCTCTGGAGATCAATGAGATTCAGGGTGAAGAGGAGATGGACGGACACGGTGCCGTGATGGTAGGTCGCTGGTTTGCATGGAAACATCTCGGTGCCCCCAAAGGAGCATGGTTGACCGAAAAGCGGGACAGTGTGTATGGACACAGCAGGTACGATGCAACTAAAAATGCAGCTGACTTTACCTGCTGGTTTATGGATTATACAAACCGTGATGTGATTTTCTGCGAAGGAGAGGCAACCGGCTGGGGAGGCTGGGGAGCTGAAGGACCACAGCTTTTTGAAGAAGGCTGGGATAAAGAGACCGACAAAATGAAGATCCTGAAAAATTACGCAAGTGCCGATATGTATGAGCCTTACCCCTCTTATACAAACCTGGTGGGTCTTAAGTGTTCCGCCGAAATGGCAGAAGCTGTGGGTGATACGGCAAGTGCCAACAAATGGAAAGCCTATGCAGAAAGAATTCGCAAAGCCATGTTGCGTGAGCTGGTGGTGGGCGACTTTAATAACAAGATGTGGCGCCAGAGCCCCTATTCGGTATTGCCAAGCAAGCAGGATGCACTGGTGCAGGCCTGGTTTGCCATCTATTACGATGGCCTGGATCCGCTGGCACTTGATGCA
>JBDLIQ010000193.1:0-3858 GCA_039714775.1 Bacteroidota bacterium | reverse complement strand
GCCATGGAGGGTATCAGCAGTATCTCAGATACAGCCAGGCTTCTGAAATACGTAAATAAATTTGAAAAGATCGGCAACAAATACCCGGGACACTGGATCCCGTACTATTATGCTTCAGAGGCGCTGACAGCCATAAGTTTGTTTGAGGACAAAGGCTCAAAAAAGGATGCCCACCTGGAACGTGCACAGGTACTCCATGACAACGCCCTTGCCCTTGCCCCTGAAGAGTCTGAAATATTTGTACTTCAGGCAGTTATCCTGTCTTCCATGATCATGGTGGATCCCAAAATCAGGGCGGTGATCCACTACTCCAATGCCAACGCGGCCCTCCATAAGGCGAAGGAGCTTAACCCCGGGAACCCAAGGGTCTATTTCATAGATGGCATGACCAAGACGGTGTTGCCCGAATTTCTGGGGGGCGGACCTGAACAGGCCAAAGAACAGTTCCTCGTGGCTGAAGAGAAATTCGAAGCATTCGAGAATGACGATCCTTTCTGGCCCGGCTGGGGCGAAAAGATGAACAACGAGCAACTGGAAAAGCTCGCTGATGTGGAGCTCGAGGAGTAGCTATTGACTACGCCAGCTGGTTGTGGGGTCCATATCACCTACTTCACACCCCAGCTCCGGTTTGGTTCGGGTCCCATCTCAAAGGCCAGCCTCCCTCCTGCAAGCAGATCGCTGTGTGAAATAAACGGCTCCTGCAGTGCCTCTCCGTTCAGGCTTACCGACTGAACGTACCGGTTCTGACGTGAATTATTTTTCGCCAAAACCTCAAGCGTCTCCCCATGGGGTAGTTGCACAGTCGCCCTGTCAAACAGCGGCCGCCCGATTGAATAGCGCGTCTCTCCGGGACAGACCGGGTAGATCCCAATGGCATTCAGTATGTACCATGCCGACATCTGCCCCACATCTTCATTCCCCGATATTCCGTCGGGACTGTTCAGATAGAGGCTGTGCATCACGCTGTCTGCCAGTTCCTGGGTTCTCCATGGCTGTCCCGCATAGTTGTACAGATGCAGGATGTGGTGGCTCGGCTCATTTCCATGTGCATACTGGCCGATAAACCCGGAAATATCCCTGCTTGCATGCTCTCCCTCCAGAACGGCATTGGTAGCAAAAAGGGTATCCAATCCGGCAATAAAGGGCTCCCTGCCACCCATCAGTTCCATCAAACCGGGAACATCGTGGGGAACATACCAGCTCCACTGGTAGGCATTGCCTTCGGTATAGGCGTCATTCTGATGTTCCGAGTAGCGGGGGTCAAAGGGGGTTTTCCAGCTTCCATCCCTGTTCACACCCCGCATAAAACCTGTGGTTTTATCATAATACCTCTTATAGTGTCCCGATCTCTTCAGGTAGAGATCACGGTCCTCCTCATGTCCCAGAGCCCCTGCCACCTGGGCGATACACCAGTCATTGTAGGCATATTCAAGGGCCTTGGAGACCGATTCGTTCTCCAGGTCAAAGGGAATAAAGCCCAGGGTCTCGTTGTAGTGTTTGGCCATGGGGACAACGGCTCTCTTAATTGGTTCAATTAGAGATACGATCCCGGTTGTATCATACGTAGCCGATCTCTTCATCGCTTCGTAAGCAAGCTCCATGTCAAAGCCGGTTTCACCTTTCATCACAGCATCCGCAATCACAGAGACCCCGTGGTATCCGATCATGGTGCCTGTATAATTCCCTGTATGCTCCCACTTGGGAAGGATTCCCCCCTCCTTGTATTTTATCAGCAGGGAGTGAATAAAATCGTTGTTCAGATCCGGGTCAACAAGCACTTTGTATGGATGGAACGCCCTGTAGGTATCCCAGAGCGAATAGATGGTATACATGGTCCGGTCGGACTGGTGTACCTGGTAATCCATTCCCCGGTAGCGTCCATCCACATCAGAAAAGGTGTAGGGCACCATAGAGGCATGGTACATGGATGTATAGAAGATGGTCAACAGCTCTTCATCGCCTGTCTCAACTTTGATCTTACCCAGTTCACTGTTCCAGGTCTCCTCTGTTTCTGAAAGGACCCGGTTAAAGTCCCAGTGGCTGATCTCGCTCTCCAGGTTGGCTTTGGCACCTGCTTCATCCACCGCCGAGATTCCCACCTTGGCCTTCACCTCTGTTCCGCCATCTCCGTTGAAACTGAGAAGCACTTTCGTATTCCCTGAACTGGCCATGGCTCCCTCCACAAGGGCTCCCTCAGAATAGAGCTTGTACTCGAACGGCTGATCAAATACAATATGGAAATAGAGGTGCTGATCGAAGGCCCAACCGTGGGTCCGCTTCAGTCCGCTGATCTCACGGTCATTGATGATGTTAATTCTGTTCTCCCGCTGCCCCTGTTTGTAGATATCATGATAGAGATCGATCACCACCGTCTTTGCACCGGCCGAGGGAAAGTCATACCTGTGAAACCCGCAACGTGTGGTGGCAGTCAGCTCCACATCAATATCCTGCTCGTGAAGATTGACAGCATAGTAACCGGGTGAGGCCTTCTCATTTTCATGAGAGAACCCGGTGGACCAGCTGCTGCCCAGCAGCTGTTCAAGCAGCTCACCCTTTACCTCTTCTGCTGCAATGGGGGTAAACAACAGGTCACCGTAATCGCCGATCCCGGTTCCTGAAATGTGGGTGTGGCTGAATCCAATGATGGTGCTGTCGGTATGGTGGTACCCCCCGCACGCATCCCAGCCCAGGGTTCGTGTATCGGGACTGAGCTGAACCATGCCGTGGGGAACGGCAACACCCGGAAAGGTGTGCCCGTGTCCGCCGGTACCGATCATGGGATTAACATATCCGGTCAGGTCAGGGATACCAGATTCACCAGGTTGCTGAATACTACAGGCTGACAACAACAGGGCCAGCACGGCTAAACGGAGAACATCTCTTAACATCATCATATCTTAATGTATATTTGACGCTAAGTAAATAAATAAAATCTGAAATTCAGCCCTTCTTTTACTTTTATAGTGCATTGCTCCAACTTTCACAACCAAACTGAGAAAGTTCCATTCGCAAAATTAAAAGAAATTTTATTTTGCAACTATATATAGTTACTTTTGTCTATGACTAAGAAAGAGAAACTCATTGCCAGGTTCCTGAACCTGCCATCTGATTTTCATTACGACGAGGTGGTAAAATTGCTTGGTCACTTTGATTTTACGGAAGTGAAAAAGGGGAAAACTTCAGGATCCAGGGTTAAATTTATGAACCCGGAGGGTGTTCCGGTCATGTTACATAAACCGCACCCAACGGGCATTATGAAGCATTATCAGTTAAAACAGATAAAGGAGGTATTAGGCTTATGAAAAACTTAGAATATAAGGGCTATACAGGTTCTATTGAATACAGCAAGGAAGATGATCTGCTGTATGGGAAAGTCCTTGGAATAAGAGGGCTGATCTCCTATGAAGGAAAAACCGGGCATGAGCTTGAAGCTGACTTCAGGGAGGCTATCGATACGTATATGGCCGATTGCAAGCGAGATGGTATTGTAGCGGAGAAGCCCTTTAAAGGAAGCTTCAATATCCGCATATCGCCCAGGCTTCACAGGAAAGCAGCCTTGCTGGCCATGGAAGATAAGATATCCCTAAATAACTTCGTGGCTGAATCTATCCGCGAAAGAATCATTAAAGAAACAGGGAAACAGATCTGAGATTGAGGGCTTTATACATCAGAGCTCTTTCTCAAGATCTTCCATTGCTGTATCAAAGTCCAGTGCCATGTCCGGGTTATTGTGATGACTCAGCAAGCCGTTTTCTTACCAGGTTTTTATGCCAATCCGGGACATCCACAGCTTCCTCCTCCAGTCCCTTGTATCTGGACTTTAGATCTTCCCATTCTTTAATGGGGATGAATACTCCG
>JBDLIQ010000192.1:0-3911 GCA_039714775.1 Bacteroidota bacterium | reverse complement strand
CTGGCTCCGGCCAACCTTAATGCTGCATCGGTGGCATGACCGATATACAATTGCCTGTAAGGACCCGTATAGGTGTGAAAATGGGGGGCGTTCTTAAAGAAGTGTTCCCGGTTGGCAGGGAAGTCAAAGTACCTTCCGGGACATGCATTCCAGATCCTGTCATATGCCTGATCCTCCAGCTTGCCAGTCACCTCGGGCAGGAACCTGCCCTCCCTGTTACCGAAACGGATCTTACCCTCCGACAAGCCAACACAGGTTCCACACCGGTTGCAAAGCTCCGAACGCATCACCTGGCTTAACAACTGTTTACTGTTTTTCACAGAGATAGATTTGGCGGATTCCAAGTTCCGAGATAAAGGTGTTCTGAAATTGGTTGATTATTCGTTCCCCCCACTGTGTGAACCATTTTGGTCCCACCGGGAACAGGAGGGTCCCCTCGTGTTTCAACAACTTCCATCCGGTATGCTCAAACATCCTCCTGACCCGTTTTGAAGGGGGAAAACGGTGTGGCCCCTCGCCATGTCCCCCGAACAGTGCTGTATAGACCCTGTAAGGAAATTCGCTGGTGGCCGGCGGACAGGTGAGTACCAATTTTGCATTGGGAGTGGAGACCCTGTGAAGCTCTTCCAGGAACCGGATTGGCTCGGCCACATGCTCCAGGGTCTCCAGTGAGAGCACCCTGTCAAATGTCCCCTCTTCAAAGGGCAGACTGGAGTAGGTGTTAATTTTCTTCTGAGTGATTTCCGGCCTGAGTTCAGCTGCCACCTTCATCAATCCGGCCGAGATCTCAGCATTGACCACCTGACAGCTCCTGTTTTCCCGGAGAATATAGTCTGTGGCTTCACCGTCCCGGCTGGTAATATTCAGGACCTTCATACCCTCTTCCAGCCCGAGATCGCGTACCGTGGCCCTGAAGCGCTGATCATGTGTCTCCTTCACCCGCTCATTCTCCTTTACGTATATGGAAGCGACCGCATCCCAGTGGGCCTCCACATCACTGTCTTTCCATTTGTTCAGGGGGACGGAGTTTTCCATGCGCTTACTTTCTCCTGTTCAGAATGGAGATCTGATCGGCAACCAGTCCTATGAAGAAGAGGAACATGCCCAGCATGATCAGGACCACTGCTCCATTGGAGAACCGATCGTAGATGATGTAACCCGCAATTCCAAATCCCATTCCACCAAGGAAACTGATCACGCTGGCTGGAAAAAATACTTTCAGGGGATTGAAAAGCATGATGATCCTGAAAAGCAGCAGGATGGTCTTTGATCCGTCCTTCACCATCTTTACATTGCTTTTGCGGCCAATCCGCTCACTCACCTCTATAGGGAAGGTTCCAATGTTATACCCCTCTTTCAGGTAGGCCAGGGTGGAGGTGGTGGAGAAAGAGAACCCATTGGGCATCAGGTGCAGCATGTTGTCAATGGTCTCCCTGTAGAAACCCCTGAATCCTGAGTTGTAATCTGGCAGTTTTTGCTCCACCAGGTATTCACCGATGCGCTTGATCAGCCTCTTGCCGGCTTTTCTCCGCTTCACCTGGAAAGAGGTATCACTGCGTTCACCGATCACCATGTCAAATTCACCAAGCATTTTTCGGATCTCCTTGATATACCCTGGATCGTGCTGTCCGTCACTGTCCATCAGGATCACATACTCCCCGGAAGCTTTTCGAATGCCGGTTTTCAGGGCAGCACCATATCCTTTATTTACCTGGTGCCTGCAGAGGGTCACCGGGTATTTACCGATAATATCCGGGGTATTGTCGTCCGATCCGTCATCCACCACGATGATTTCGTACTCCTCATGGATTTTCAGCTCCACCAGCCTCTCCAGTGTGCTGCCTATGGCATCCTCCTCGTTATAGGCAGGAATGATGATCGAAGTAGGGGTTGTTGCCATTTTTCACCTTGATATTATGGATTAAACAGCAAACCTACATAAAATATTTTAAGTAGGTTTGTATGTTTTATCAGTGAGAAACGAAAATGAAACTCAGCATTGTTTTACCGGCCTATTTCGAACAAGAGAATATCAGTTTCATCTATCATGAGCTTGTTGCCCTGGACCCTGGAAAAGTGGAGCTGGCCGAGATGATTTTTGTGGATGACGGAAGCCGGGATGGTACCTTTGATGAGATTAAAAAGCTGGCCGGGAAAGATGAGCGGGTGAAGGGGATCCGTTTTTCAAGGAACTTTGGCAAACAGGTGGCTCTGCTGGCCGGGCTCCGGGAATCGAAAGGTGAGCTGGTTCTTTCAATGGATACAGATGGCCAGCACCCGGCATCACTGATCCCTGATCTGATCGAGGAGATGGGAAAGGGGTACGATATTGTCAATACCCACAGGACCAAAACCGATGATGAAGGCTTGTTGAAGAGGATCACCTCAAGGGGGTTTTATCGGGTACTGAACCTGTTATCTGACCAGAGGGTGGAGCCCGCTGCTGCAGAGTTCAGGCTGATGAACCGCGCAGCGGTGGATGCATACCTGGAGTTTGAAGAACAGGAGCCATACCAGAACGGATTGATCAGCTGGATGGGTTTCAGGCAATCCAGTCTTAAGTTCAGGGCTCCTGAAAGGCATGCAGGAACTACTAAATTCAATCTCAAAACACTGTTCCGTCACGGATTGAACGGAATTACCTCCTTTTCGACCAAACCCCTTCGAATCAGCTTTACCATTGGGCTAATCGTTATGCTGATCAGCCTGGCTTATGGAGCTTATGCCATACTGAACTTCTTCTTTGGCACCACAAATCCCGGCTGGACCTCCCTGATGTTTGTGATCCTGTTCCTGGGCAGTGTCCAGTTGTTCAGCATTGGGGTTATCGGGGAGTACATCGCCAGGTTATTCCGTGAGAGTAAAAAGAGACCCCATTTCTTCATTCAGGAACGTTGTTAGGCAGTAGATTTATGAAAAAGTACGGAGCAGCAATTACAGTTATTCTGTCTACAGTTATTCTATTCAGTTTTTTCCACAGGGTGGTTCTGGATGCGAATCAACTCTCCTTTGCAGCAGGTGGAGACGGGTTGAAATCTACCTTCGGAACCGTTTACCACATCAAATACGATTCCACATACTGGCATACCGATGCCATGAATTTCCCATTTGGCGAGTCTGTCTTCTTTACCGGTAACCAGGTGGTGCTTACCAATATCCTGAAACTTATGAAGGATGTGGGTTGGGATCTTTCTGATTACGCCATGGGAATCAGCAATATTCTGATTCTTCTCTCTTTTGTGCTGGCGGCGCTCTTTATTTACCTGATATTCATTGAGCTGAAGATGGGATGGTGGATGGCCATTGCGGGATCCATCCTGATCATCCTGCTTAGCAACCAGTGGGAGCGGCTGGGCGGCCATTATAACCTGGCCTATGCCCATCTCATCCCTGTGATCATCTATATGCTGCTCCGCTTCTACCGGAAACCCACCTACCTGCTCTCATCGATTTTTGGGATCGTGGTGGTGCTTTTCAGTGCAAAGCAACTCTATATTGCAGCATTTATCATGTTGTTCTGGATTCCCTTCTGGATCTTTCTGTTTTTCCATGACCGTGAGAAATTTGGCAGACCGCTGTTTCTGGTCACCCATATGCTGATCCAGTTTATCCTACCCTTTATTCTTTTTAATCTATTCACCGGGATGCACAATCCTGGCCTTGACCGGACTGCCTATCCCTGGGGGTTCTATCCGAGCCGGATCCTGCTTAATGCTGTTTTCTTTCCTGAAGGGTTACCCCATGAATTCATCCAGTTCAAGGGTGTTGTCCGCAGCAAGGCGTATGTAGGGTTGCTGGGAACTGTGGTAGCAGCGGTAATCCTTTTCTCAGTTGTCAGAAAATTGGTCAGGAGAGACGGAATCAAAGCCCTGCAGGTCTCTGAGAACCCTGCCTGGAGCCTGCTCTTCTGG
>JBDLIQ010000191.1:0-4055 GCA_039714775.1 Bacteroidota bacterium | reverse complement strand
TCAACTTCTAACCCTCAACTTCTGATTCATCATTTTTCACCTTCAACTTTCAACTTTCAACTATGTACTTATTAGGATATGACCTCGGGAGCTCCTCTGTAAAAGCCAGCCTCATCAATTCTGTTACCGGCCGTCCGGTAGCCTCAGCCTTCTATCCAAAGAAGGAGATGAAGATCTCCGCCCCCAAAGCCGGGTGGGCAGAGCAGGATCCTGAACAGTGGTGGGGCAATCTGATCCTGGCTACCAATGATGTGTTGCAGACCGCTGAAATTGATCCTTCTGCCATTGGTGCCATCGGAATAGCTTACCAGATGCACGGGCTTGTGCTGGTTGACAAGGAGCAGCAGTTGCTCCGTTCATCCATTATCTGGTGCGACTCCAGGGCCGTATCGCACGGGGATAACGCCATGAAGAAACTGGGTGATCAACAGTGTCTCTCCCACCTACTGAATTCACCAGGGAACTTCACTGCCTCAAAACTGAGCTGGGTCATCGAAAATGAACCTGAGATCTACGAAAAAGCATACAAGTTTATGCTTCCTGGAGACTACATCGCCATGAAGCTTACCGGAGAGATCAATACCACCATTTCAGGACTATCAGAGGGCATCCTGTGGGATTTCAAGCAGAACTCCATTGCTGACTTCCTGCTGGAGCACTACGGGATCCACGACCACCTGATACCCGATATTGTACCCACATTTTCGGAACAGGGACGCCTCTCCGCTGATGCTGCCGAAGAGTTAGGGCTTGTACCGGGAATTCAGATTGCCTACAGGGCAGGTGACCAGCCTAACAATGCTTTTTCGCTGAATGTGCTGAATCCGGGTGAAATTGCAGCCACTGCCGGCACTTCGGGTGTTGTATACGGGGTGAGCGATGAAGTCAAGTATGATCCGCGCAGCCGGGTCAATACATTCGCCCATGTGAATCACAGTCCGGAGCTGAACAGGCTCGGAGTACTGCTCTGCATCAACGGAACCGGGATCCAGTACTCCTGGTTGAAGCAGAACCTGGCCCAGCGGGAGAAGAACTACCCGGGGCTTAATGACATGGCCATGACAGCTCCAATCGGTTCAGAAGGGTTGATCATGCTTCCATTCGGGAACGGTGCAGAGAGAATGCTGGGCAACCTGAATGTGGGTGCCACTGTCAAGAACATCAATTTCAACATTCACAATGAGGCACACCTTGTCCGTGCCGCCCAGGAAGGGGTCGCATTTTCCATGCAGTACGGGATGGAGATCATGCGGGAGATCGGGATCAATCCTAAGGTGATCAGGGCCGGTATGGCCAATATGTTCCTGAGTCCCGTATTCAGAGATACACTTGCTGAGATATCCGGGGCCACCATAGAACTCTACGATACCGATGGTTCTATCGGGGCTGCCAACGGTGCAGGGATAGGATCGGGTACCTTCGGTTCGTTCCATGAAGCCTTTGAAAACCTTAACAAGATGATGGTGATTGAACCGACCGGCAACAACATCGGAGCGTATGATGAAGCATATGATGCCTGGAAAAATGAACTGAACAGATGCCTTATTAGCTAGCTAGTCTGGCAGGTAAACAGAGAAACAGTATTTAGTGTAAAACAGTTGGAAAATTAAAAGAGGAGCATAAATGGAATATCTATCAGGTGAAAAGGAGTATTTCCCGGGCATCGGGAAAATCAAATATGAAGGCAGGGATTCGGACAATCCCCTTGCGTTTAAATTCTATGACGAAAACAGAGTGGTTGCCGGTAAGAGCATGAAAGAGCACATGCGGTTTGCCATCGCTTACTGGCACACCTTCTGTGGCACGGGAGAGGACCCCTTCGGTCCGGGAACCCAGCTATTTCCATGGGCCACTGGAAACAACGACATTGAAAGGGCAAAGAACAAGATGGATGCAGCATTTGAGTTTTTTACCAAGATCGGTGCCCCCTACTACTGCTTTCATGACATTGATATGAGCCCCGAAGGAGACTCCCTTTCCGGGTATGAATCCAATATGCAGACCATGGTGGAGTACGCCAGAAAGAAACAGGCCGATTCCGGTGTAAAACTGCTCTGGGGTACTGCCAATGTATTCTCCAATCCCAGGTACATGAATGGTGCAGCCACAAACCCTGACTTCAATGTACTGCCCTGGGCAGCTACACAGGTAAAAAATGCACTGGATGCCACCATTGCACTGGGTGGAGAGAACTACGTATTCTGGGGCGGACGTGAAGGATACATGTCACTGCTCAATACCGATATGAAAAGGGAGCAGGAGCACCTTGCCAGGTTCTTCCACATGGCCAGGGACTACGCCCGTGGACAAGGATTCACAGGTCCCTTCCTGATTGAGCCCAAACCGATGGAACCCACCAAGCACCAGTATGATTTCGATACTGCCACGGTGATCGGATTCCTGGAAAAGTATGGTCTTGCCGATGATTTCAGGATGAACATTGAGGTGAATCATGCCACCCTGGCCGGCCACACCTTTCAGCATGAGCTCCAGGTAGCTGTGGACAACGGTATGTTCTGCTCCATCGATGCCAACCGGGGTGACTACCAGAACGGATGGGATACCGACCAGTTCCCCATCAACCTGTATGAGCTGATCGAATCCATGTTCCCCATCATCGAGGCGGGAGGATTCACAACCGGCGGGATCAATTTCGATGCCAAGACCCGGCGTAACAGCACCGATATGGAGGATATCTTTTATGCACATATTGCAGGGATGGACACCTTCGCCAGGGCATTTGAGATCACCCTTGAAATGCTGGAGAAGTCAGCATACAAAAAGATGAGGGCGGATCGCTACGCTTCATTTGATTCAGGCAAAGGTGCCAGCTTTGAAAAAGGAGAACTCTCCCTGGAGCAACTGGCTGCGCTGGCCAAAGCAAACGGCGAACCTAAACAGATCTCCGGACAACAGGAGCTTTACGAATCCATTATCAATCAATACATAAAATAGATCTTCATGGACAACCGATCCCAATCCCACTCCATCCCCCCTGTCATCTTTGCACTTACACTGGTAGCTACCCTGGGTGGACTCCTGTTTGGTTACGACACCGCGGTGATCAATGGTGCCACAGAGGCCCTCAGGCAGTTCTTTATCACCCCCCTGGAGGGTGATCCGGTTCTGGCATCTGCAACCATTATACAATTCAAAGCCATTGTAACGATCTGCCTGGCCATTGTAGTTGCTCTTATCACCAGCTTCATCAACAGGTTATTAGGAAAAAAACGGGGGATGGTCCTGAGCGGAGCGCTCTGGGTTGCCGGGATCATTGTCCTCTACCTCTTCTTTCTACGGGGTGAGAATCTGCTTACAGAAGGGCTGGGGAACTCCATCAAAGGATTTACCATCTCCAGTGCACTGGTGGGTTGTATCATCGGGGGAGCCCTGGGAGGCTATATCAGTCAGAGCATCGGCCGAAAGCGCGGACTGATCCTGGCGGCCATCCTCTTCCTGATCTCCGCACTGGGATCGGCCATGCCGGAGAGGCTTAACTTCATGGGGCTGGAGACCATCACCTCCTTCATTTTCTACAGAGTGATTGGCGGAATTGGTGTGGGACTCGCCTCCATGCTCTCGCCCATGTACATCGCTGAGATTGCACCTGCCAAAATCAGGGGGAAGCTGGTATCATGGAACCAGTTTGCCATCATATTTGGTATGGTGGTGGTCTACTTTGTGAACTACTCCATTGCCCGGGGACAGGCTGCAGAGTGGATCAATGCAACCGGATGGCGATGGATGTTTGCTTCAGAGACCATCCCGGCCACACTATTCCTGATCCTGCTCTTTTTTGTTCCGGAATCGCCCCGTTTCCTCGTTTTAAAACAGAAAGATAACCAGGCACTGGCGCTGCTTAAGAGGATCAATCCGGAGAGGGCCGAACAGGTGTTGGCGGAGGTGAAGCTTTCACTCAAGGAGCAAAGGGTTCCCTGGCTCTCATTTGGCGGCCTTGTGATCGTAATCGGAATTCTCCTCTCTGTATTTCAGCAATTCGTAGGGATCAATGTGGTTCTTTACTACGCAGGAGATATTTTCAGGAGCATGGGTGC
>JBDLIQ010000190.1:0-4119 GCA_039714775.1 Bacteroidota bacterium | reverse complement strand
GCGGTTGACCCGGGAGCTGGAAGGATTCAGTTTCGTGGAGCGTGTATACCCTTCCGATGCCAATTTTCTGCTTGTGAAGACCACAGCCCCCCGTGAAATCTACAGCTTCCTTGTGGAGCGGGGCATCATCGTCAGGGACCGCTCATCGGTTCCCCGCTGTGACGGGTGTCTCAGGATCACCGTGGGAGGTGAGCAGGAGAATGATGCCCTGCTGGAATCGCTTGCAATTTATAAGCAAAATACATTATAATATGAAGAAGCGTGTGCTATTTCTGGACCGTGACGGAACCCTGATCAAAGAGCCTGTTGAAGATCTCCAGGTCGATTCGCTGGAGAAGCTGGAGTTTGTCCCCGGCGTTTTCCGGAACCTCTATAAATTGAGGAGTTTTACCGATTATGAGCTTGCGATGGTAAGCAACCAGGATGGATTGGGAACTGCATCATTTCCGTTGGAGGATCACACGCCTGTCCACGAAAAATTCCTGACTACCCTTCGGAATGAAGGGGTGGAGTTTGATGCCATTCATATCGACCCATCTCTGCCCGAAGAGAATTCACCCAACCGGAAACCGCGTACCGGCATGCTTACACAGTATATGGGGGGAGGGTACGACCTGCAGCGCTCCTATGTGATCGGTGACCGGATAACCGATATTGAGATGGCAAAAAACCTGGGAACCAACGCAATCCTCTACGGTGGACCCGAAATGAAAAAGGTGCTTAAGGAGAAGGTGCTGGAGCAGTATTGCGTGCTGGTAAGCGACAGCTGGGATGAGATCTATCGCTTTATTCGCTCCCGGATGCGAACCAGTAAGAGAAGCAGGGTTACGGCCGAGACAGAGATTGCCGTGGAGCTATCCCTGGACGGGGAGGGCAAAATGGAACTCTCCACCGGTCTGGGATTCTTTGACCACATGCTGGAGCAGATCGGGAGGCATGGAGGGCTTGACCTTTCGGTGAAGATGACCGGGGATCTCCATGTGGATGAGCACCACACCATTGAGGATACAGCCATTGTGCTGGGAGAGGCCTTTGCTGAGGCACTGGGGGAGAAGCGGGGTATTGAACGGTATGGATTCGTGCTGCCCATGGACGACTCTCTGGCCAGTGTGGCCCTTGACCTGGGGGGAAGGCCCTGGATGGAGTGGGAGGTAGATTTCAGCCGGGAGATGATCGGTGATGTTCCCACGGAGATGTTTTTTCACTTTTTCAAGAGCTTTACCGACGGGGCGAAATGCAATCTGAACATCAAGGCTGATGGGGATAACGAACACCATAAGATAGAAGCAATCTTCAAGGCATTCGCCAGAGCCATTAAAATGGCGGTGAAGCTGGATCCTGACAGTAATGCACTTCCCACCACAAAAGGCAAACTGTAGTTGCGAAGGTTATGAATGTGGCCATCATAAAATACAATGCCGGGAACATTCGCTCGGTAGACCATGCCCTGAAGAGGCTGGGGGTTTCGGCCATGATCACCGATGATCCGGAGAAGATCATATCGGCTGACAAGGTGATTTTTCCCGGTGTGGGCGAGGCAGTTACCACCATGGCCTACCTGAAGGAGCGGGGAATGGACAGGCTGATTGCCGGTCTGAAGCAGCCTGTACTGGGAATCTGTCTGGGTCAGCAGCTCATGTGCAGCTGGTCGGAGGAGGGTGATACGGCGTGCATCGGGATCTTTGATGAGCCGGTGCGGCACTTCCCGGTCAATGACCGGAAGGTCCCCCACATGGGATGGAACAGCATCTCAGGGGTGAAGGGAGGACTTTTTGAACCTCCATTGAAAGGTTCTGTGGATGATTCAATGAATGGATCTTCGGGTGATTTGCTTGAAGGTTCTATGGAAGATTCCCTTGAGGGGGCCTATGTCTACTTTGTACACTCCTACTATGTGCCGGCCTGTGAAGATACGGCAGCACAATGCGATTATATGCTCCCTTTCAGTGCCGCCATGCAGAAGGGGAATTTTTACGCCACCCAGTTCCATCCGGAGAAGAGCGGGGAACCGGGTCAGCAGATCCTCTCAAACTTCCTGCAGCTATGATAGAGATTATACCGGCCATCGATATTATCAACGGAAAATGCGTCAGGCTGAGCCAGGGCGACTACAGCCGGAAGCAGGAGTATGGCGATCCCCTGGAGATGGCCCTGCAGTTTGAGGCTCACGGCGTTAAGCGACTTCACCTGGTGGACCTGGATGGGGCCAGGGAGAAGCGGATGGTCAATCACCGTGTACTGGAGCAGATTGCATCACGCACCTCCCTGGTGATCGATGCCGGCGGGGGGCTGCGCAGTGATGATGACCTGCACATTGCCTTCGAATCGGGTGCAGGGATGGTTACGGGAGGCAGCATTGCTGTGAAGGATCGCACACTATTCCTGGGATGGCTGGAACGGTATGGTGCGGAACGGATCATCCTGGGTGCTGATTTCAGGGATGAGCGGATCGCAGTTTCGGGCTGGGAGGAGGAGACCTCCCTCGATCTGATGGAGTTTTTGAAGGGATACGAGGCCGAAGGGATCCGAAAGACCATCTGCACCGACATTGCGCTGGACGGTATGCTGGAGGGCCCTTCCATGGAAACCTATGGAAAAATCAGGAAGGAGATCAGCTCCCTCTTACTGATCGCCAGCGGAGGGATCAGCAATATGGAGGATATAGAGAAGCTCGATGAGGCGGGTATTGAGGGGGTGATCGTGGGAAAAGCGATCTATGAAAAGAGGATTCCGCTGAAAGAGGTTGAAAATTACATATTGAAAAACGGTTGATATGCTGGCCAAGAGGATTATACCATGCCTTGACATCAGGAACGGGAAGACCGTGAAGGGGATCAACTTCGAGCAGGTTGTTGATGTGGGTGATCCCGTTGAGATGGGGGCGAAGTATGCCAGGGAGGGGGCCGACGAGTTGGTCTACCTGGACATTACCGCCACCCACGAGGGGCGGAAACTGTTCGAGGAGCTGGTGCGCCGCATCGCCGAACACCTGAACATTCCATTTACCGTGGGGGGTGGGATCAACCAAATGGCCGATGCGGAGGTTCTGTTGTCGGCTGGTGCTGATAAGGTCTCCATCAACTCATCGGCCGTCAGGGATCCCGGGTTGATCGACCGCATATCGGGTGGTTTCGGAAAGCAGTTTGTAGTGGTGGCCATTGATGCACAGTGGAAGGATAACCGGTGGACAGTCTTTGTGAACGGGGGGAGGATCCCAACGGACAGAGAGCTCTTCAGCTGGGCCCGTGAGGCCCAGGAGCGGGGAGCCGGCGAGATCCTCTTCACCTCCATGAACCACGACGGGACCAAAAACGGGTACGCATGCGAGGCCCTTCGGAAGCTTTCTGAGATACTCTCTATTCCCGTGATCGCTTCGGGTGGAGCCGGGAAGAAGGAGCATTTTGTAGAGGTATTTAACGAGGGACTGGCCGATGCGGCACTGGCTGCCAGCATCTTTCACTACAACGAGATCCCCGTGCCAGAGTTGAAGTCATACTTGAAACAAAACAACATTATAGTCAGATAACATGGACTTTACAAAACTAAATGGTTTGATACCTGCCATCATTCAGGATGCCGGTACCAACCGGGTGTTGATGCTCGGTTTTATGAACAGTGAAGCGCTGGAGAAGACCCGCTCAGAAGGAAGGGTGACCTTTTTCAGCCGTACCAAGAACCGCCTCTGGACCAAGGGGGAGGAGAGCGGGAATTTCCTCTATGTGAAGGAGATTATGGAGGACTGCGACCATGACACCGTGCTTATCAAAGCCGATCCCGTTGGACCGGTGTGTCATACAGGAACCGATACCTGTTTTGATGAGGTTAACCGACGGGAAGATGAATCCCAACCAGTTGCGAAAAAAGTCTCATCGGGCACTACCAGTGAAACCTCCTTTCTCGATACACTACAGGAGCTGATCCACCGGCGAAAGGAGGAGATGCCGGAGAAATCCTATACCACCAGCCTCTTCAAGGAGGGGATCAATAAGATCGCCCAGAAGGTGGGTGAGGAGGCCGTCGAGCTGGTGATCGAAGCGAAGGATGCCAATGACGAGCTCTTTTTGAACGAGGCGGCCGACCTGGTTTACCACCTGATGGTCCTGCTCACCGAAAAGGGAT
>JBDLIQ010000189.1:0-4154 GCA_039714775.1 Bacteroidota bacterium | reverse complement strand
AAGGGCGCCATGTCCATTGCTGTAGCTTCCCAGTGGGTAGCCAACCTGATCATCTCCTGGACCTTCCCGATGATGAATGAAAGTTCTGTACTGACCCGTATGTTTAACCACGGATTCTCTTACTGGATCTACGGAATCATGGGATTCCTGGCCGCATGGTTTGTATTAAAGCTTGTTCCCGAAACCAAGGAGAAAACGCTGGAGGAGATTGAGGGGATATGGAAAGTCAGGTGATTGGTGAGGGTGAGTGGTGAGGGTGACTGGTGAGGGTGACTGGTGAGGGTGATTGATGATTGATGATTGGTGATTTTATGATATTTTTCAGAGCATTACGTAGTTTGGTCGCAATTGTAACTGGTATCCTGACCTTAGCTGGTTGTGCCGGATTACAGGAGGAATCCGGGGCTATCAGGTTCTATGTGGGATCGTCCAACGGGCAGGTTGAACACAGCATCTACCTGTGTGAGCTGGATCCGGTCAATGAAAAGTTTTCGGTAGTGGACTCATTTGCCGGTGCAACAGCTCCCTCCTACCTTGACCTCTCCCCCGACAGGAAAACACTCTATGCCATCAACCATGAGATTTCAGATCAGAAGAGCAGGCATCAATCGGTCTATGCCTTCAGGATCGACCGGGAGATCCTGGCCCTTGAACTCCTCAACAGTCAGCCGAGCCAGGGCGAAGATATCTGTCATGTACATTGCAATGGAGAGGGTACACACCTTTTTGTTGCAAATTACAGCAGTGGTCATACCGCTGCATTTCCACTGGAAAAAGATGGCAGCATCAAAACCGCTTCCTCGGTGGTAATTGGTGAAGGAGAGGGGCCGGTTAAAAACCGCCAGCAGGGTCCCCATGCCCACCAGGTGATGAGCAGTCCGGATGGGAACTATCTGCTTGTTCCTGACCTGGGTACCGACAGGGTCATGAACTATGCCTTCAATCAAATCACCGGTGAACTTACACCCAACCCGGAGCAGCCCTTTCTGAAACTGGCCCCCGGAGCCGGTCCGCGTCACCTTGTTTTCCACCCCTCAGGCGCGTATGTTTATGTGGTCAACGAGCTGAACTCCACGGTTACAGCATGCTCCTTCAATCATGCGAAAGGCATATTGACTGAGCTTCAGACCATCTCCACCGTAGAAGAATCCCACGAGGGATCCAAATATCCTGCTGCCATTCGCATCCATCCGGATGGGAAATATCTCTACGCCTCAACCAGGGGTGAGAACAGCTGTATAAGCCTTTTCGGGGTTGAAGAAGAGGGGACACTAACCCGGAGACAGGTGGTGGAACATGTGCCCCTGTGGCCACGTGACTTTAATATTGATCCCCCGGGTACTTACCTCATTGCAGCCGGAGAAAGATCCGATGAAATTGAGTTGTTCCGGATCGACAGTGAGACCGGAGCATTGGAGAGAACCGGGGTAAAAATATCACTTCCCTCTCCCGGATGCATCTTATTCATTGAGTAATCTGAATACAACCTACAGCATACACTGAGCACGATGCACCAGGTTAACGCTTCACACGGGCATTGCCCTCCCAGATGCTCCAGATCTGCTCCTCGTCGGCAGGTTTTGCATAATCGGTCTCCATGGTGGCTGCCAGGGCACCGCTGGCCCAGCCGAACTGGATCCACTTTTCGGGTTTCCAACCCCTGAGAATGGCATAGAGCATACCCCCCACAAAACCATCACCTCCCCCGATCCTGTCGTAGACATAGATGCTCCTGGGTTCCACAACATGCCAGTTGCCATTTTCGAAAACAATGCTTCCCCACATGTGCTGACCGGCACTGATCACCTGCCGCAGGGTGGTGGCAAAGACCGCTGTGTCAGGGAATCTCTCCCTGGCCCGGGTAATCATGCCTTTGAAGCCCTCTATCTTGGCTGCAATATCCTCACCACCTGCCTCCGGCCCCTCGATACCCAGGCATAGCTGGAAATCCTCTTCATTGCCGATCAGTATATCGGAAACAGAGGCGATCTCAGTAAAGATAGCATGCAACTCCTTCTCCCGGCCAACCCAGAACGATGCCCTGTGGTTCAGGTCAAAGGAGATACGGGTTCCGTGCTTTTTGGCTCTCCGCGCAATCTCAAGACAGAACTGACTCGTCTCAGGGGAGAGGGCTGCAATAAGCCCTGAAAGATGGACAACCTGTGCTCCCTCCTCACCAAAGATCCTGTCCAGGTCAAAATCCTTTACATTAAGGGTTCGTCCCACCTCACCGGCCCGGTCATTCTGCACCCGGGGTCCGCGGGATCCATATCCCCTGTCCGCAATGTTGATCTGGTGCCTGAATCCCCATGGATTGTCCTGTTCCAACTCCGGGCCTTCATAATCCATATGACGGCTGGCCAGGTTGTCCTTTATGAAATCTGCAACAGGACTCCCTTTTACAAATGTGGTCAGGAGTTTCACTGGCAGACCCAGGTATGAAGGAATGCTTCCCACATTGGATTCAGCGCTGGTCGCGTGCATTTTGAACATGTCACTGCTATGGACCGGCTGACCATTCACAGGGGTGATCCTGACCCCGATGCTGGTTGGGATCACCATGGCATACTTTGCATCTTTTTTTAGTTTCATTTCTGTCTGTTAAGGATAAAGTTGTGTAATCGATTGCACAAAGCAAATATAGGGCTTTTCACGGATGATTTAAAATCTGAAATACCCGGAAAACAACCTGCCTGACAGCAGGGGGGAACTAACCCCCGTAGAGATTAGAGTATCTGTAGTTCCAGGATCCTGATGTTCCTGAAGCTCACCTCATCGCCATGGTCCTGGAGCAGGATGTGTCCCGATTCCGCCTCCCCGAAAGCGGGCCATTTGGCATATTTACTGTAGGCCACCAGCGCTCTCCACATCTGGGTTCCACGCTCATACTCAATCACCTTCACACCGTTCAGATGATGTGTAACCTTTGATCCGCGCACCTCGATCCTGGCACGGTTCCATTTTCCAACACCATTGAAGCGCTTCTCCCTGTTGTCCTCCCCGTAAAGCAGGGCATCGGCTCTGATCAGGTCATAGAGTGAAGCCAGGGTGCGGTTCCCCTGGATTCCGTTTTTGGCATCCGGATGGTTCCGGTCATCCAGAATCTGGAACTCACAGCCGATGGCCGAGCCCTCACCCCTGTTCAAACCGGGATCCACAAAGTACTTGATCCCGCTGTTTGCGCCTTTGGAGAGTTTGAAGTCCACCTCCAGAATGAAATTGCTGTACTTCTCAAGGGTTACAATATCACCGCCATGGGTGGACTCGCCGCCACCACTCTTCTCAACAGAAAGGATGCCATTCTCCAGATTCCAGCCCTTTTCCGGGAAGCTGTCAAGCTTTGCCCCTCTCCACCCTTCGGTGGTTTCTCCATCCCAGAGCAATTTCCATCCTGCCTGCTTCTGTGCAGGAGTGAGTGCATTGGTCAGGTAACTCACCTCGGGGGCCAGCTCCGTATCCGATTTCATAAATTTAGCCGGCTCTTCGGTAAGGATCCTGATGTTTCTCCACCGGATCTCCTTTCCATTCAGTTTCTTATCATGAATATCATGCACCTGCAGTGCAATAAAACCCTCCTTGCGCCTGTCATCCACCAGGTTGGCGAAACTTACCCCGTTGATGTAGGTGCGGATGGTGCTCCCAACAGCTTCCACCCGGATCTGGTTCCACTCACCCCGCCTGTTGGCTTTATAGGCCCCGGGATTGTATGACAGGGGATAGAGCCAACCGCGGGAGGCCTCTTCATAGATCCCTCCAGCCCATGGCCTGTTGTCATGGTCATCGCACTCCACCTGGTAACCGTTGACACGCTCCGATCCATCGGGCTGCGTGGCTACACTCCGGAACTGCACACCGGAATTGAGGCCCCGGTCCAGTTTCATCTCATACTCCAGAATAAAATCACCATACATCTTTTTTGTGGCCAGGAATGTACTGGGCGTGCCAGTTACTGAGGTTGCGATCACCTCCCCATCCTCCACACGGAAATCGGCGGTACCGTCCAGTTTCTTCCATCCTTTCAGGTTCTTCCCGTTAAAAAGATCCTCCCACTGCTGGGCGTTCACAGCAGATATTGCAATCAGAGCAAGTATAACAAGTGTTGTAAGTTTTTTCATAGTTGGTGATTTGTGATTGGTGATTGGTGACAGGTGATT
>JBDLIQ010000188.1:0-4311 GCA_039714775.1 Bacteroidota bacterium | reverse complement strand
TTTGCCCTGGTCGATCCCAATGAGAAGCACCAGTACAGGAACAAGGGCGACAAACCGTTTAAGATGATCTGCGGGGTGCCGAAGGAGTTTGAGTGAGCGTATATCCCTAAAAGCATTTCAGGTTCTACCGGTGTACCGCCTCTTCTCACTTTACTCCGAAGAGGACTGCTATTCCTCCTGTTTATCAGGAAAGATCTTCGGGTAAAACTTAATGGCAGCAATACCCGCAATGTACATGGACAGTCCAAACATCCCTGAAACCCAGAACATGGAAGAGTGGAAATCGCCCATGGAATCCTGAATCAGAAGTGCGATACTCATGGCCAGTGAAGCATTCCTCAAACCGGTCTCCAGTGATATGGCGCGGACCTGGAAGTTGGAAACTCTCATGAGATACGGGATCAGGCCTCCAACGAGCATCCCGGTAAAGGTCAAAAGCAGGACCATGGAGTAAAACCTGAATCCATGCCTTTCTGTATCCGAAAATCCTTCCAGGTTGTTGAAGATCCCGGCAATGATCAGGAACAGCAATGCGATTATTCCAAGGATATTAAAGATAGGTATCATCTTCTTCGCAAGTGCTTCCTTCCAGTTTCTTACCAGCATTCCGATCCCAAGAGGTATAATAACCAGGACAACAATAGTGGATGCTATGGTTCCTGTTGGTAGGGTAACATCAGGGATATTTCCACAATATGCATTAAGCAGAAGGGGAAGGAAAAGTATGGAAAGTACTGTCGACAGTGAGGTAAGGGAGACACTGAGAGCAACATCTCCTTTCGCATAATGTGTCATAAGGTTGGATGTTACTCCGCCCGGTGTCGCTGTTATCAGGATCATCCCGATATAGATATATGGATAATTTTCGTGGAATCCAAGAAGGTAGCCAAAGCCTGCTGCAATCAACGGCATGACTCCGAATTGGAGTATCTCTCCGATGATGATCCCGCGGGGTTTGGTAACAACAGCCACAAAATCTTTCCCGGTAAGAGTAAGTCCCATACCGACCATTATCAGGAAAAGCATCAGGATAATGGCAAGTCTGAAGATTTTGTCAAAGAGTGGTCTTACTGGATAGGTGATGAACTGGGCAAAGCTGTAAATCTCCCCCTCGATTTCGGTTTCAATAACTTTTAAACTGAATATCTGCTTATTTTTTATTAAGCCCTCCAGGTCGGCATATCCCGGATCTTTCCTGTCAGGAACAGTAAGTATATAAACGTTTCCTTCTGCAGCGCTTCTTATGAAATACAATCTTGTTTGGTCAGGGTCACCTTCCGTAGGAGAGTTCAGATACCTAAGGTGCCCTGTGAAATCCATCTGATCGAAAGTGCTCCAATCGGCATCTCTGGATACAGTGTTGAGAGCCTCAATGAACTCGTTGTTTCCTTCATTTACTATTTGAGAAAGGTGTTTATAGAGTTCTTCTCCGTTGCCCTCGCCAGCGGCTAAAAGGTTATTGCTGAATGGAATGAGGAGAACTGTGAAGAAAAGAAGAAAGCTTCCAGCCTGATTCGAAAGAGCAAAAGGATAATCCTTGTTTTTCATAGTTTCATGGTTAAATGGGTTTATCAGGGCCTGCAATAACTAATGCAGGATGCTGATTTAGAACTAAGTTATGAAGGTATTACTAAAAAAGCAAGAGGTTGCTTCCCCTTTCATTCTAATCTCTGTTCTAACAAAGCTGGATGGTGTCAACTCATTTATCATCATAGTGCCCAATGGCTGAAACAATGTGGACAACAACTCTATCCTCATATACCTTATAAATGATCCGGTCTTTTTTATTAATTCGCCGTGACCAGTAACCAGTTAGATTATACTTGAGTGCTTCTGGACTTCCTATTCCTTCATAAGGTGTGTTTGATAATTCCAGAAAGATCTGTTCGATTCTTCTGATTACAGATTTATTGCCTGATTTGAAATGTACCTGTAATTCCTTTCTGGCCTTTGAGGAGATTTCTATAAAATACTTTCCCATATATTGCCAGGATCCTTTATCTGGATAGTCTTGTGCTTTCTGTATTCTGCTTCGGCTTCTTGTACGGTCTGAATTAATTCATTGTTGACTGATAGACGATCAACATCATTCAGGGGCACGATAACATAAGCCTTATCTTTGCCACGCTGGACAATGACCTGCTCATTCTGATCCACAAGGTCAAAATACTTCTTTTGATTGTCCCTGAATTCCCTGCTGCTGATGATCATCATAACGCCTCCCGTGTACCAATATGGTACAAATATACAAAATTCCATGCATCAGACTATTCCTTTCACTATATGTTTCTCATGATCTATGTTATCGAAGGAGTTTGAATGAGCATAGATGGATCAAATGAATGACATGGAGATTTAAGTCTCTAAAGTATGGAACCGTTGAGAGGATTATAAAGGGAGTAATCTTTTAAGGCAATGAGCCCTTTTTCTTCTACTCCACAAGCAACCATTGAGCTGACTTTCTCATTAAACAATGGGGCAATCTTTCTGAAATTAAGTTTTGCCGGATGAGGGCGTTCACTATGCTTTGCTTCGACCAGAAAAACTTCCCCCTTTTTTTCAATAACAAAGTCAATTTCAACTCCGTTTGTATCCCTGAAGTAGAAAATATCTTTTCCCGCAACGAATCCTTCTTTCAAATGTTCTGACAGAACGAAATTCTCCCATATGTTACCAAGATGAAGAGATTTCTCCAGGGTATCCAGCGAATCAATATTTAGAAGGGCGGTTAACAATCCATTGTCACAGAAGAAGAGTTTGGGGGCTTTAATCAATCGTTTTCCAAGATTATTGTAATAGGGAGGTAACAAAATGATCAATCCTGAAACCTCCAGGGCATTCACCCATGCTTTTATTGTATTTACGGCTACACCAACCTCTTTTGATATCTCTGAATAGTTTAAAAGTTGTCCGACTCTTATTGCCAGCAATGATAGAAAGCGCCTGAAATCTCTCAGGTTGGTAACATTAAGAATTTGCTTCAGGTCTCTTTCAAGATATGTCTGTATGTAATCCTCAAAGAATTCTTTCGCATCCAGCTTCTCAGCCCATAGTTCCGGGTACCCTCCTTTCCACAATAAGTCCCTCTTGTTCTTCAATAAGATTGTTCTGTTTAGTTCTCTTGCGCTCAGAGTGCCAAGGTTCAAAATTCTTACCCTTCCGGCAAGGGACTCACCGACATGACGCATGAGTGTGAACTGTTGACTTCCTGTTAAAATCCACTTCCCTTTGATGTTCCTTTTTTCATCGACCATTATTTTCAAATCACGAAAAAGCGAAGGTGCATATTGGATCTCATCGATAATTACCTGGTTTTTAAATCGATTCAGAAACAGGGTTGGATTTTCTTCTGCCTCTTCTGCAAGGATAATCCTGTCCAGTGTAACATATTCGGCATCTGTCAAGAGCCGTTGCAACAATGAACTCTTCCCTGCTTGTCTTACTCCAGTCAGTAAAACTACAGGTCTCGTTTTAACTGCTTCCTTAATTTTGTTAGAATAGTCGCGCTCTATCCACATTTAAGTTCAGTCTATAATTCTACCTGTACAAATATAGTGTATTTGCAATCGCATTGCAAAATATCATAAATATAATTGCAAAATATCCTAATTACCCATGAAGCCTATAGTGCCAATGAGAAACACGAGTACCGTAACAAAGGGGACCAGACCTTCAATACAGATCCGCTGGGTATTAAGGTAATACGTAGTGAATCCCCGCATCAGGGCCCAGGGGGATCCCGAGTATCAACCATCCTACCAGCAGCAGGATCCAGACAAACAGGAAGGCGATAGAATAGGGTACCATGGTAGCAATGATGGTCCCGATCCCGGCCTTCGGATCATATTTCTGAATAAAGGCGATGATCAGGGCAAAGAAGCTCATCATCGGTGATATCACGTTGGTCACGCTGTCCCCGATCCGGTAAACCACCTGAGAAAGTTCGGGTGAATACCCCATGATCATGAAGATGGGGATGAATATAGGGGCCAGGATGGCCCATTTGGCCGAGGCACTTCCCATCAACATGTTGATGGTGGCAGAGAGCAGGATGAAGAGGATCATCAGCGGAATCATCCCTATATTGGCAGACATGAGCAGTCCGGCACCTTTTACAGCCATGATGATCCCCAGGTTGCTCCATTTGAAATAGGCCACGAACTGTGCGGCGAAGAAGACCAGGACAAGGTAGGTGGCCAGGCTCTTCATGGAGGCTGCCATACCGGTCACCACATCTCCGTCGTTCCTGAATGACCCTGTGGTAAACCCATAGGCCAGTCCCATCCCACCCGCGGTGATGAGTAGCATGGC
>JBDLIQ010000187.1:0-4323 GCA_039714775.1 Bacteroidota bacterium | reverse complement strand
TGGCTGCTGCAGGTTTTTTTGTTGTGGTTGTCTCCTTCGCTTCTGCTTTTGGGGCAGCCTTCGGTTGTGCAGCGGCCTTTTCAGAAATGGATTCAATCTGGATCTGCGTGAGATACTGCCTGTGTCCGTTCAGTTTCTGATAACCTTTCCGCCTCTTCTTTTTAAAGACAAGCACCTTGTCACCCTTCATATGGGCAAGAACCTTTGCAGAGACAGCTGCACCTTTTACAACCGGATTGCCTACAGATATTTTACTACCTGTATCAATCAATAATACCTGGTCAAATGATACTTTTTTACCCTCTTCGGCTTCCAGCCTGTGGACAAACAACTTCTGATCTTTTTCAACCTTAAACTGCTGTCCGGCTATGTCAACTATTGCATACATCTTACAATGCTTTTTACTTAAATCTCTGAATTTGGGTCGCAAAGATAGAAAAGATTGTGCGATTGACAAACTGTTTAGGGTATTATTTTAATGCGCCTTGATCAGATGGTCTGGTTGCGATTAACGGGTGAAATGAACATGTTCTTTATTAATCATAAATAACCACAAAGGGTTTGATTAAAAATGAATATGATTTCTATATTTGTGTTATACGAGTCCGAAGCAGGTATGGGTAAGATAAAGCTAAATGTTCTTGGTATTTCATACAGCCAGACACAATCGGGTGCATATGCACTGGTTTTATCCGAGGAGGAGGGAGACAGACGAATTCCGATCATTGTTGGTGGGTTTGAGGCGCAGGCCATAGCCATTGAACTTGAGGGGCTTACCCCTCCCCGGCCTCTGACACATGACCTCTTCAGGAATTTTGCTGATTCCTACGGGATACGAATCCTTGAAGTAAATATTCATAAGCTGGAAGAGGGGGTCTTCTTCGCCAGTATTCTTTGTGATAACGGAGATCAGCAGATAACCATGGATGCCAGGACCTCCGATGCAATCGCCCTGGCGTTAAGGTTTAAGTGTCCCATTTACACCACGGATGAAATTGTCGAAAAAGCAGGGATTGTACTAGACTTTGAGAAGGGATCCGGGATTGAGCAGACCGACGAGACTGAGCAGACCGATGAGATGATGACAACACCCGAAGCATCAAAAGAACCAGCAAAACCAGGGAAAAGAACCATTCATCCCGACCTGTCCGACAGCAGCATGGAGGAGCTCAACTCTTTGCTTGCGGATGCTGTAGCAAAGGAGGATTATGAAAGGGCCTCCAAGATCAGGGATGAGATAAACCGCAGATCGAAATGATTTCAGATACCCTCCTTGTTGATACTGTTACAACCCTGGTTCAACAGGTGCCTTCCGGTTCAGTTCCCATGTCCAATATCCTGCCCGATCAGGTAAAATTTAACCTGGACCTGGTTGACCTGGTCAGGGGACTTCTTGGCATGGCTGTGTTGATCGGTATTGCATGGATTTTCAGCAACAACCGGAAGGCCATCAACTGGCGCATGGTGGGGAGAGGCTTGCTGATCCAGCTGTTGCTGGCCATCGGGATTCTCTTTGTTCCCTATATGCAGGCTTTTTTCGAGGTGATCGGAAAAGGATTTGTGAAGATCCTTGAGTTCACCAACGAGGGGGTTATCTTCCTGTTAAGAAGAAATGATACCGGAGAGGTGGCTCCCGCACTGCAAAATTTTGCCTTTGCCATCCTGCCTACGATCATCTTCTTTTCGGCGCTGACCAGCCTGCTGTTCTATCTGGGGATCATCCAGTTCTTCGTAAAGATCCTGGGGTATGTGCTCTCACGGGCCCTTGGTCTTTCAGGTGCCGAGAGCCTCTCGGTAGCCGGCAATATTTTCCTGGGTCAGACCGAATCGCCGTTGCTGATCAAAGCCTATCTTGAGAAGATGACCCGCTCAGAGATTTTGCTTGTCATGTCGGGAGGCATGGCCACCCTGGCCGGTGGTGTCCTGGCGGCCTATATCGGATTCCTGGGTGGTGGGGACCCGGCTCAGCGGATCATCTTTGCAAAACACCTGCTTACCGCTTCGGTGATGGCTGCCCCCGGGGTGGTTGTGATCTCAAAGATCCTTGTTCCCCAGACAGAGGATATCATCAAACAGGTTGAGGTCTCCCGCGAAGGAATCGGGAAAAATGCCCTGGATGCCATCTCCAATGGTACCGGGGAGGGGCTGCGGCTGGCTGTTAATGTGGGTGCGATGCTGCTGGTGTTCCTGGCCTTTATTGCATTTATCAATTTCATATTTATTAAGGTAGGGGACTGGACCTCGCTCAATGAGAAGATCGCTGCAGTTACAGCTGGGAAATACGATGAATTGAGCCTTGAGTTTATCCTGGGTTACACCCTCTCCCCGTTGATGTGGCTTATTGGTGTGGCCAAAGAGGACATTACCCTGGTGGGGTCCCTGCTTGGCAAAAAATTGATCCTTACCGAATTCGTAGCCTATATCGGGTTGTCGGAGCTGAAAGCCGCCAGCGCCTTTACCGATACAAAATCGATTGTGATGTCGGTATACATGCTCTGCGGATTTGCCAATTTCGCCTCCATCGGTATCCAGATTGGCGGAATTGGTGCACTTGCACCCGGGCGCAGGGTGCTACTGGCACAATTCGGGATGAGGGCACTGCTTGCAGGAACACTGGCTTCACTCCTGTCAGCTACAATCATCGGAGTCCTTTTGGGATAATCATGGAAAGCAGGGGAAGATTCGACTACGATTTCAGCGGAAAGTCACTCCTTGTGGCTGAGGACAACATGATCTCCTTTAAACTGATTGCAACTCTGTTTGCCCGGGTGAATGCATCAGTGACACACGCTTCCAACGGCAGAGAAGCCATTGAGCTGTGTAGCGGTGACCAGCACTTCGACCTGGTGGTAATGGATATCCAGATGCCTGAGGTAGGTGGGATTGAGGCAACCAGGGAGATCAAGAAGCTGCGTCCCAATCTCCCGGTGATTGCAGCCACTGCAAACACTTTCGATTCGGAAGAGGAGGCCTGCCGCGAGGCGGGTTGTGACAGTTACATTACCAAACCACTTCAATTCTCACAGCTCTTTGAGCTTATACAATTCCATTTTGACCGGCAAACATCGCCTGATTAATTTTGGGGCATGGCAATCCCTGTATCCATCACAATTTTCATACTCCTTCTCTATAGCCTGGTGATGTTGCTGCTCTATGTTGGCCTTCTCAGCATGAAGTCATCTTCCGTAAAAAAACCTGTACAACGGGAGGCGCTGACCGTGGTGGTTCCCTTTAGAGATGAAGCTGAGAATCTTCCCGCTCTCATCGATGACCTCTCCCGCCAGACCTACCCCGGTAATCTCTTTTCGGTGATTCTGGTCAACGACCACTCAGTCGATGGTTCAGCAGAGATGGTTGATTCCCGGCTTAAAGGCAAACCCGGTTTTTCCTGTTTGCATTTGCCTGACGGGAAGGGGGGTAAAAAAGCCGCCATCGCAACTGCCCTCTCTGTGGTTAAAACCCCGTGGATCATCCAGGTGGATGCAGATTGCAACGTCTCCCCCGGTTTCATTGCTTCCCATATGGCACTCCTCGAAGCAGATCCTTCCGACCTTGTGGCCGGTCTTGTGACTACCAGGGGCGGGAGAAACAGCTTCCTTGCAGCCTTCGAGCGCCTCGATATGCTGGGCCTGACCGGGGCAGGGGCCGGATCGTACCGGTTCGGGAGACCCATGATGTGCAGCGGGGCCAACCTCCTCTATTCGAGGGAGCTCTATATGGATACCCGGGAGTTTGACCCGGTAGAGAAGACCGCCTCCGGGGATGATATGTTCATGCTGATCGGGGCCAGGAAACTGGGAAGAGAGATATCCTACAATACCGATCCGGAGGCCATGGTTAAAACCGGGGCTGCAAGAGACGTTCGATCGTTTATCCAACAGAGGATCAGGTGGGGGGGTAAATCGGTCCATTACCGGATGGCCGATATCCAGGGACTCGCCCTGCTGGTGGCCCTCTCCAGCCTGGGCCTGCTGCTGCTTCCCCTGTGGCTGTTCCTCTACCCGGGATCGGCTGGTTGGCTGTTCTCTGCTGTTGGGGTAAAAACCGGCATCGACTTTCTGATCCTTTATGCCATCACCAGCCGTACAGGGCAGAGAGAGACACTCTGGTGGTTTCTTCCAGTTATGGTACTCTACTATCCATACATGGTGATGGTAACCGGAGGCTCATTGCTGCACCGGTCCAGGTGGAAGGGAAGGAGTGTCAGGTGAGCCGGCGTCGCTGGAGGAGGCGGTAGCTGAACAGGAGAGCCAGCCCAATGTAGATTAGTACCATCAGGATGTTCAACCACGCAGGCAGTCCGTCTGGCAAAATATCGGTCAG
>JBDLIQ010000186.1:0-4348 GCA_039714775.1 Bacteroidota bacterium | reverse complement strand
AGTATTGACTTGCCACCCACAGGGTTTAACCGGTTCAGAACAAAATCATATCCTTCCCAGCCTGTTCCCCTGTAGCGGTCCATATCAATAAACAGGCGCATCCACCGCTCGCCGTCCGGTGCGGTCAGCGCCTCAGCGGTTTCAACAAAGAAGTAGACATTGTCAGCATCGCGGGCAACTTTCGTCCCGACGATATCATTTCTGCCGGTTGTGTTTGTATAATGATGTCTTGCTCCATTTAAAGGCTGGTCCTCTCTTACATAGCCCAAAGCATCTCTGTGTTTTGTATTTCCTTTGTGAGAGGTAAATCCGGGAGTCACATCGCTCCATTCATCCACCATGCCGTCAACTAAAATGGCTTTTTCCCCCGAAATGGCTTCAGGGGCTTTCATCCCTTTAAACTTTCTGATATTTGCAGCCATCTGGTAATAGTAAGCATCTTTATATGCATCGCGCATGGGTTCGATGTCGCGGCTGTATTCCAGGTCGTATGCATCGGGAAAACACACCGGTATTCCCCACATGTTATCATGACGCCCCATCACCCATTCGTTCCACTGGTCAATGAAGATGATATCGGGAGAGACCTCTATGGCCCTGTCCCACTGCTCCTGGAAATTATATCCGTACAGGTAGGAATCTTCTGTCAGTTTGCTGAACTTATCCTTGAAGGTATAGCTGCGCCCAAACACTGTATTTCCTGCATTCATCGCCGTAAGTCCGCCCAACGCATCGGACCAGTTTTGTGCTACACCCACGGTCATAAATTCGAAGGTTCCGTCTCCATTGTCCACATATTTATTCTGCGGATAGATCTCCAGCCATGCCCATTGCGGATAGGGCTTGTTTGGCCCAGTATTGTAGGCTGCCTGTGTGGCCCTGAATGTGAAGAAGTCCAGGATCTCTGCTATCTCATCCTTATCAAAGGCCTCCGGAATTTCGACAGCCACATGAGTGGCTGCATTCCCCTGGGTTAGCGGCGTATAGTCACCCTGCGAGGTGTATTTTATGTGGGACTGAAAATCACCCGTCACCACCTCTTTATTGAAATAGGAGGTCACCCCGGGAGTCTCCTCATTAAACTTCCAGATGCCCACTTCTTCTTTTGCCTTATTCACTATCAATATATATTCACCACTTACCTCTTCGGAAAATTCAAGACTCAGTTGTGCGTTATCTGTATAGTTTTCATGGGTGACTGAAGCGATGGGAGCCTGTGCTACAGAGTTGTTATAGTCGGTATTCCATTTGTAGAGAGAGAGGGTCAGGTTCCCGATATTGTTGCCCCAGCTCGGACATTCCACGCCAATTCCGCTAAATGCTTCTGCTGCGGTGAATCTTATGGCCGCTTCACTGATGTAGTCAACCTCCAAAAGGGATTCCCATAAAGCCATTACCAGGGGCTTCCCTTCCCATTGAAACATTAGGTCGGAATATTTACCGGGTTTATAGAGGTCCCTGTATACCTGAGTCAGCGAAGAGACGGTCATTTCGTGTTGACCGTGCAAATTCATCATAAAAGCAAATTGCGGAACATCCACACCGTCGGCTTTGGCCTCTGCCAGCACCTTTAACAGCGGGTCATAGCCATCTTTCCAGGTATAATCACCATTGGTGGCATCACAAATCAGAACATCCACGCCTGCATCGCTAAGCTGTTCAACATGCTTGCGAAGCACCCATTCGTCAGCTCCGCCATAATAATCATATAGCGGCTCATCGAAATGGAAGGTATACTGATCATCATAGGGATCCCAGGCCGGGTGGTTATAATCGGTCATTGCCTCGGGAGGCAATGTGGGTTCAATTTTCGCCAGGTCCTGGACTTTTTGAATTTTTGCAAAACTCTCATGCCATGTAAAATAGAATATGGCCACCGTTTTATCCTCCTTCAGATCACCCACCTCCTGGTATGTGGGCAATTTGCGTCCCAGATGATCTGTGGCGGGGAAATTATTACCACCACTCTGTGCTTTCAGGTCTACTGTATTCGTTAATGCAAACAGCATTACGAGCAGGGCTGCTTTAATACAATTTGGAGTTTTCATGATCCGATCATCTCTTCTTCAATTTGTTCCAGGGACTTTCCCCTGGGCTCCACAAGATACCTGTTTATTCAGTTATTTTCCGTATTTATCAATCAGGTCGTTCAGCCTGTTCCTGTAGTAACTGAAGTTCTCAAAGTCTACTTCGGGCGGGATAAAGTGATCGCCAAAGGGGATATAGCCGCCTGTTTTGAGTACATATTCAACAGGCTCTAGCATCTCATCGATCTTTTGAGGTCCTAGTTGGATATTTGTTTTGGATATTCCGCCCAACATTTGCAGTTTTGGGTATTGCTTGCGTACTTTCATTACATCCATCCCGCAATGGGTCTCAAAGGGATACATGCCTGTAACTCCCGCCTCCAGCAGGACCGGGATCAGTTCATTACAATCGCCGTCCGTATCCAGCAGGATGACCTTGACCCCCTTCTCCTTCAAAAAATCACCGATTCGTTTGATATAGGGGTTCAGAAACTCACGCACCATCTCCATGGAGATCATGCAACCCTTGCCAAAGGAGATGTCCTCAAAGATCTGCCAGTGGTCGATCTCCACCTGTGACAACACCTCCTCGTAGACGGCCAGCCAGATATTGGTAAAGGTATCCAGGATGTCATGTACCAGGTCGGGTTCGAGGCAGTACCAGTTGAAGAGGTTCTCGTACCCGATCAGGTGGGCAAGCGTCCCGAAGAAGCCCTGGGGATAGCCTCCCACAGCCAGGGGATAGTCCCGGTTCCGGTACTCTTTCACCAGCTCGTCCCAGTTTGCCGGGAAACGGTCTTTAATGTTCTTCAGGTTGAGCCGCTCCTCCTTCAGCTTCTCCCATGACGCTCTGTCCTTAATGGGCCACTCCAGGGCGGTGGGGATGGTGGCCTCATCCTTCAGGAACACCCTTTTTACCCCATCGATATCTCTATAGGTGTAGGTCTCCTGATCCTGGGCAATCTCCTCCACATCAAACATGGGACAGAAATGGAGGTTGACATCCACCAGCCTCTGGGTGTAGTCCATCCCGAAGTGGGAGCGTACATCGCGGTCCAGCGGAAAGCCCTGGCTGGGCCAGTAGAGCCCGCCGGCCATCACCGCAATCCCGTTGGGTAGCACCTCGGGCCCCTGGCAGGTCCACGCCTTGCTGTAGAGGGAGGAGGTGGGGGTGGTAATGGCCGGGTTGGGGTAGGGGACATGCTTTTTGGGCAGGCCGCTGTCATACCAGTTCTTGATGGTCTCGCCCCAGTATCCGAACTCCCATTTGAGGGAGTGTACTTCGGGGTTGAAGTTCATCACTTCATGAAAACGTTCTCTCAGGTTCATGGGTTCTGTAGTTTTTGGTGATAAAATCTTGTTTTGTCGGGTACGTTATTGAATAGATAGCCGGTTGATGTTCTTCATCCCTTCCACCCACAGCCACCAGGCGGTTGAGTTCCTGTATTTCCCTGAGGCAACTACCCGCTGCGTTGAGTTTTCAGGGAGCCTGCTTTTTGCAATGATTGCATTTGCTGCCTCTTCGGTTTCGAAAGGACCGATCCTTACAGATAAAGTGGGTAATGCAATATCGCTCTCAAGCTCAAAAGACATATTTTCCCGGTCGAAGCTGTAATCTACGCGAGCCCGCTTAAAACCGCCTTTGCCATCGGGAATCACCGTAAAGAAGTTTTCCACCTCAATACCGGTCAAAGGTTCTGGCGCACGGGGGATGATCTTCAGGTCACCGGGATGAGTATCATCAACCCCGGCACACAGCTCCAGGGCGTGCATGACCGGTCCCTGGTTGGCCCCGTTCGACAGGTCACCAATCCGGTGCCATCGGCCATCGTCCATGATATTTGTTCCTTCCGGAATGATCCACAGGAACTTGCGCCAGTCTAGGCCCTTTGCTTCATCCACATAATCCATGTTCTTGTCGTAAACATATTTGGGAATATTAGCCAGTAATTTGCCCGCATCATCCATGTAATCCAGCACCAGTGCTGCTTTGGTAATCCATCCCTGTCCGTATCCCATTCCCAGCACCGGGGCGTGTCCGTAGGGGTAGCTCAGCTGCCGGTCAAGTGTATTTCTTGTAATGGGTGTCATCTTTGCATCCAGCGCCAATGGATCCAGGCCATCGTAATAGATGGCAAACCAGGCCTGCACCAATGCATCCTGCTTGCTTGGCAATACAGAATAGGGGCTCTGGCGCCACATTTTGTTATTAAAGTCGCCCACTACCAGCTCACGCAACATGGCTTTGCGAATTCTTTCTGCATAGGCTTTCCATTTGTTGGCACTTGCCGTATCACCCACAGCTTCTGCCATTTCGGCGG
>JBDLIQ010000185.1:0-4400 GCA_039714775.1 Bacteroidota bacterium | reverse complement strand
ACATTAATGGGCATAATACAAAATAGATTTATTCTATGAACGGCTGAAGCCGCAGTTTGTTGAACCGGAATGCCAAATATATGAAATATAGCTCCTGATCAATCTCTTATTTATGGGGAAATACCAGCAGGTTACTGTGGAAATACCAGCTGGAAATCGGTTCCCTGTCCGGGAGAGGTATTTACTTTTAATTGACCGTGATGCAACCGCATGACATGTTGGGAGAAACTGAGACCGATCCCTGTTCCCCCCTCCTTTGTTGAATAGAAGGGAATAAAGATACTTTCCAGTTGATCGGGTGGGATGCCCTTCCCACTGTCTTTTACTCCGATCACAGGTAATCTGCCCCTCACTTCAGCATATAGTTGAATGGACTGATCCTGACTCTCTTTCATGGCATCAAGGCTGTTCTTCACCAGGTTTATCAGCACCTGCTCTATCATTCTTTCATCCATGGCAATAGTTAACTCCATGTCTCTACAATTGATATTGCACCTGATTTTCTCCCTGCCGAACTGATCCGTGAAGAGCAGTGAAACACGATCGAGCAGATCACACACTAACTCGGGTTGTACCTGGAGATCAGGCACCCTGTAGAGGTTTGCATATGCATCCAAAAATTCAGATAATCCGGTAGCCCTTCTGTGTATAGTCTCCAACCCGGTTTTAATCTCTCCTATCTCATTCTCCTTTAACTGATCGAGATCCAGTAGTTCCCCTTCGGGCTGCAGTCGTTCAGAGAGGTTTCCGGCAATCAGTTTAATGGGACTGATGGAGTTGAGGATCTCGTGCCGCAGCACCCGCAGCAGTTTCTGCCAGGCCTCCAGTTCGTTCTGATCCATCTCCCGGCTGATGTCGCGTACCGAGACCAGGGTGATCTCCTCATTTTTCAGTACAAATCCCGAGGATAGAAAGATCAGGTGGTGCGATTGTCCTGAAAGTTCCATTTTTTTCAAGGTCTCCTTTCCAGGTGAAAAATTCCCAAGGAACTCCGGAATATCAGCAGAGATTGTTTTCAGATCATCCAGACGAACCATCTCTCCCAACCTGAAAAGTTCCAGGAACGCCTGGTTGACCATTTTCACCTCTCCTGTTCCGTTGAATGCGACCAGTCCGAACTGCACATGGTTGACGGTCTCTTCGAAGAAGCGTTGTTCTGCCTCCCTGTCGAGCCGGACCAGCCTGAAGTCCCTGATCAGTGCATTAAAACCTTTGTGGATTGCGCTGAAATAGGGGTCGTGACCCACCCTGGAGAACTGCATGGTGGGATCGTCGTTACTCATTGCATTGATCAGTTTCAACAGGTCGCGCCTGATGCGGGTCAGGTACCAGAGCATGGCGATGGTTTCCAGGATCAGGGCTACAATCAGGATCGAGCGGGTTACAGGGAACTCCGGTTTTTGCAGATAAATACCCAGGAGTATGGAGGTACCTACAATGGCAGCCACAAAGGCCAGGATGGACCATATGAAGCGGCTAAAGACCATACTTCTTCATTTTCTGATAGAGTGTGGAGCGATTGATGCCCAGAACTTTTGCTGCGGCGCTGACGTTGCCGTGTTCTTTCCTGAGTGCCTGACCAATCACTACTCTTTCATGCTCTTCCAGGTTCAGAGTAGTGGGAGAGGATTGTTTCAGGCTGCTCTCCGGGCCCGGGGAGAACGAGATATGGGAGATTACACCCTTCTCCGAGAGGATCACCGCCTTTTCCAGGGCATGCTCCAGTTCCCGGATATTGCCGGGCCAGGTGTGCTGCTTCAGTTGCTCCACCGCTGTGTCGGATAGTTTCAGGCCACTTTTCCGGTATTGCTCGCTGTATTTTTTAAGAAAGAAACCAGATAGCACCGGGATGTCCTCTTTTCGTTCCCGAAGGGGAGGGATCTCTATTTCTATGGCATTGATCCGGTAGTAGAGATCTTCGCGGAAGGTTTTCGCTGCAATCATCTCCCGGAGGGGCATATTGGTGGCAGAGATAACCCTTACATCGACCCGTTTGGGAACCGAGGAACCTACCGGGAAGACTTCGTTGTTCTGCAGTACGGACAGTAGTTTGCTTTGCAGGCCCATGGGAAGGTTACCGATCTCATCCAGAAACAGGGTGCCGCCTGATGCGATTACAAACCGGCCATCACGTTCCTCTTTTGCATCCGTGAAAGCTCCTTTGGTATGACCGAACAATTCGCTTTCAAAAAGGGTTTCCGGAAGGGCCCCCAGATCCGTTTTCATAAAGATCTCATCCCTGCGTTCCGATAAGCGGTGAATCTCCCTGGCCACCACCTCTTTGCCGGTGCCATTCTCTCCCAGTATCAAAACAGTGGCATCGGTCCCGGCAATTTTCGCCACCATTTGATCCATCTCTTTCATGGCGGTGGAGTGGCAGTGGCATATGGAGAGATCCTTATCCAGTTCCCTGGTTAGGTGTGCCTGTTTCTTTTTCAGCAGGGATACCTCCATCCGGCTTTTTCTTAGCTCAAAGGCACTGATCAGGGTAGAGAGGATCTTCTGCTCATCCCACGATTTCATGATGAAATCCGCTGCACCCTCTTTCAGCGACCTGATGGCCAGTTCCACATCTCCGAAGGCGGTAATAAAGACCACAGAGGCATCGGGATCCTTCTCGCGGATCTTGTTCATCCAGAAGATCCCCTCGTTGCCAGTGACCTGTCCCGGTTTGAAATTCATATCCAGTAAAATGAGGTCGTATGCCTGTTTCTCAAGGGTGGAGAGGATAAGGTTGGGATTGCGCAGGGTGTCGATCCTCTCAAAACTCCGGGCCAGGATCAGCTTCAGGGCAATAAGCAGGTCATTGTTGTCGTCGATGATCAGTATGGAACCCTCTTTCCTGGGCATGTGTGAGAATGGATGGTCAATGATGTAAATGTAAGGGATTGTTGGATTCAACCACACAGAGTGTTGGAAAATCCAACAGTCATTGATTCGGTAAATAACGTATATTGCAGTAATTCAGCATAATACCAATTGTGGCATGAAATTGACTTATAGAAGGGAAAAAGAGCACAGATGATTCGCAACTACCTTCTTAGTGCACTCCGGAACCTCTGGAGAAATAAATTGATCACCGTCATTAACCTGGCAGGGATGGCCATCGGGTTCGGGATCTTCCTGACCCTGTTGACCTGGATACGTTTCGATGCCGGTTTTGACAAATTTCACGAGGACATTGATAAAATGTATGTGTTGAATATCCGGCTCACCATGAACGGTTCAGAGTATACATCCCAGAGAACCGGTGGGGTGTATGCCAGAGCGCTTACAGAACTGTATCCGGAACTGGAGAGTGGTTGCCGGGTGAGTCAGCCCTTTGAGTTTGAACTTGGAGTTCCCGTTGAGGATACTGCTGCTGATGTGCCCATGAAATATTTCGATGAAAGCCAGGTTGTCATGGCAGACAGCAACTTCTTCAGTTTCTTTACATTTCCTTTACTTGAAGGAGATCTGGACGAGCTTTTCAGGGCAAGGGATCACATGGTGATTACCGAGAGCCTGGCAAAGAAACTGTTCGGGGAACAGGAGGCGCTGCACAAGCAGATAAGGATCGGAGAGGGAGGGTACTTTACCGTGGCGGCAGTAGCGGCAGATCCCCCGGTCGGATCCTCCCATCAATTCAAAGCTGTCCTGGGCTTCCATGTGATGGAGGAGATGGGATACCCGGTTAATGAATACGGAGGAACCATCTACTTCAACAATTTTAAGCTGGCTGGTGGGACCGACCTGGTGAAGCTGAATCAAGCCATCAATGCCCATGTGGATGAGCATTTTGACGCCGATTTTGAATCCTGGTTTTTCCTGGACCGTTTAGACCGCTTGCACCTGCACGGAGAAAACAAAGGTATAGTCGGTTATATGATAAACCTGATCATGGCCGTAGTGATCCTGCTGATTGCCTGCATCAATTTTATTAATCTCACAACTGCCGGTTCTTCCTTGAGATTAAAGGAGATAGCTATTCGGAAAAGCGCCGGAGCCAGCAGACGGCAATTGGTGATCCAGTTTATGAGTGAATCATACATCCTTCTTCTCCTGGCACTCTATCTAGGATTTTTCATTGCCGAACACCTGGCTGGCAATACCTTTCGTTCTTTTGATATTTACCAGGAGGAGGTGGCAAGAGACCTGGGATTCTGGTTGCAGATTGTTGGAATCTATCTGCTCACCGGGCTGCTGGCCGGACTCTATCCATCCCTGAAAATAGCGGGGTACGATCCCCTTGCATTTTTCTCCGGGAAGGGGATCCGGCACCCGCGTTCAGGAGGAAGATCACGGCGCATACTGATTGTGGCCCAGTTCGCCTTTTCCATCTTATTCATCACGGCCTCCATCTTTATCATCAGGCAGTTTTCCTACATGAGGGAGGCTGACCTGGGATTCAACCGGGAGGA
>JBDLIQ010000184.1:0-4666 GCA_039714775.1 Bacteroidota bacterium | reverse complement strand
CTGGGCCTGATCGGGCTGGGGATTTGGGTGGGTAATCAGCGCTACCTGAGCACTGGTGGATATCAAACCTTTATGAGAGAAGTCTGGCATGGTTATCCTGAATATCAATATGTAAGGGAATACTACGATAAGTTCGTAGAGGGTGATATTCAGTACAAATGGTTCAAAGGAGACGCTGAGCTGCTTATTGGGCTGGGAGCCGCCATCTGGGCTGCTGATGTAATCTGGGTTCTGGCCAAGGGAAGCAACAATGTCAAGTTCCTGAAAGCCTCCTATAAAGGATCGCAATTCCAGCTGGGGTATCTTCCTGGAGGGGCGGGTCTACGTTACTCCTTCACGTTCTGATCTCCTGCTGATCGCACCTTTAATCGTCTGTTATCAGTCTCTTAATGCGGTCGATCTGCTTCTGCTTGTTCACTTCGCGGAGGCTCCGTGCCGTTTTTGTGAAGTAGGAGTGGCTGGATATGAACTTAAGCTGTAGCCTGTTCCACTCGTTGAGGGTCCCGATCTTATCCTGCTCTTTTAACTCTTTATAGAGGGTATTGGATACAGGGATCATGTCGCTGCGTCCCAGGTAATCCAGGTCGGCATCGCAAATAATCGACTGGTAGATATCCTTTGGCTGAGGTGGAAGCTTTGTAGACATAATGATCCGGCATATCTTCTCGATCTGATCCTCCGAATAGCCATAACCGGGAAGGAGCCGTTTTACCAGCTGGGCGCCATGGTATTCATGGTCATCATAGGCGATGGTGTGGCCAGCATCATGGAATAGCGCAGCACTCTTCAGTAGAAGGATCCCGTCATCATCCAGTCCTTCGGCCCAGCCGATCAGTTCTACCTCGGTAACCACATCAACGGTATGTTTCACATTGTGATAATAGAGGAACGCGGGCAATTCGCTCTCCAGTTTATCCAGGATAAGCTCCTGGATGTCGTTAAACTGGATCAGCTTGAACTTGGTATCGAACAGTGCATTGGGAATAAATCCCCTGCCCCTTTTTGAAAATTCGGGCCTGATCCCGTTCACCACAAACATCTCCAGGTCCCCTTTATACTTAACCGGCATCTTCCCGTAATACTCGCAAATGAAGAACTCCTTGATCAGTTCGTAGGTCATCACCGATATCAGGATCTGACCACTTTCGCTCACACCCTGCATCCTGTGGGCAATATTTACTGTATCACCCTTGATGTCATAAGTGATCTTCTTCTTTCCCGATACATTAGCCGTAACAGGTCCTGTGTGGATCCCCAGGCTCAGGTTCCAGTACCGCTTGCCGTCAATCCGCCTCAGCTGGTTCAGAAAGAGGTTCATCTCCAGGGCAGCCATGACCACTTCGATGGGGTTGGTAATATTCTTATCCGGGATACCCCCTGCCGCCATATAGGTGTCGCCTATTGTCTTGATCTTATGGATCTTATACTTTCTCAGAATCCTGTCAAACTCGATCAGAACCTCGTCCAGCTGGTCCATGATAAGTTCAGATTCAACTGCATCGGTCAGGTGTTTAAAACCTCCGATATAGGCAAAGAGCACAGTGGCCATCTTGTACTTCCTGATCCGGTCCTCACCTTCCGGGATCACCCCCTCCTTCAGCTCTACCTTCGACTCCTTCAGGCGCAGCTTCATCATCTCGTTCTGCTCAGAGAGTCCGGTAATCGCCTTCTGAAGCTTCTCGTTCTTCTCAATCAGATTCTGGTTCTGTTTCACCAGTTTCTGGATCCGTTTTAGAAGCTCATCCTGTTTCTGTCCCATTGCAACTTAAATTTAATTCCTTTTACTGAGTATTTCAATTTTTTTTTGTTTTCAGGTTAAAAGATATCTTTGTTTTTCAATATTCAGGAGATATGAAAAAGCATATACCTGTTACTCTTCTGCTGATACTCTTGTCGGTTCAGGGCTTTACGCAGAAAAAGGAGGGCACCTTCCTGGTGGTCTCCTACAATGTCGAAAATCTGTTTGACACGGTGGATGCCCCGCAATTCAGGGATGAAGATTTCACGCCCGGGGGGATTAAAAACTGGACCTGGGAGCGGTATGAGAAGAAGCTGGACGACCTCTCCAGGGTGATCCTCTCCATTCCAGAGAAGGAGATGCCCGCCATTATTGGTCTTGCCGAGGTGGAGAACAGGAAGGTGGTGGAGGATCTGGCAGGCAACAGGGGGATGAAAAGGGCAAAATACAGGATCATTCATGAAGAAGGGTTGGATCCCAGGGGCATTGAGTGCGCCATGCTTTACCGGCCCGATCTTTTCAGATACAGATCCCATGAGTACATTCCTGTGGATGATCCGCTCGATCCGGAATACCTCTACAGGGGCATCCTGCATGTTCACGGTACCGGGCCCGATGGTTCAAGCCTTCATATTTTTATGAATCACTGGAAATCCAGGGGTGGTGGTCTGAAGAAGACGGAAAAGCAAAGGATGTTCACAGCCATCTCCCTCCGGAAACAACTTGACATCCTGCTATCAAAAGAGTCAGATTTCAGGGTGATCCTGATGGGTGACTTCAATGACGAACCGACCAACAGGAGTATTACCAGCGGGCTCTCGGCCTCAGGGAAGCGCAGGAATATCAACATGGGGGATCACTTTAATCTTCTCTATGATCTTCATAACCTCCATGGGGCGGGAACCTATGGTTACAAAGGAGCATGGAACATGCTGGACCAGGTGATTGTTTCATACAACCTGATTAACCAGAAGAGGGGGCTCAGCACCACTTTCGAGGGGGGCTCGATTCTGAAGGAGGAGTGGATGCTGTATGAAAGTGAAAAATATGGAGGGAAATTTCCATCGGCCACCTACGGGGGACCGGAATATTTTGGTGGACCCAGCGACCACCTTCCCGTCTATGTGGTTTTTACCTACTAGCCTCAGTCTATATGGAATTCAGGCTTACATCGGACTTCAGCCCCACCGGGGATCAGCCCGAAGCGATCAAACAACTGGTGGATGGCTTCAAAGCAGGTGATCCCTTTCAGACCCTGCTCGGGGTAACCGGATCGGGTAAAACATTTACCGTGGCCAACGTGATCAGGGAGCTGGACAGACCCACCCTGGTCCTCAGCCACAATAAAACCCTGGCCGCCCAGCTCTACAGCGAATTCAAACAGTTCTTTCCCGAGAACGCTGTGGAGTACTTCGTTAGCTATTACGACTACTATCAACCTGAAGCTTACCTCCCGGTAACGGACACCTACATTGAGAAGGACCTCTCCATCAATGATGAGATAGAGAAGCTGAGGCTCAGCACCACCTCCTCCCTCCTTTCGGGAAGACGCGATGTGGTGGTGGTATCCTCCGTCTCATGCCTTTACGGCATTGGAAACCCGGATGATTTTCACAACTCCACCATCAGGATCAAAAAGGGGGAGACCATCAGCCGGAATGTTCTCCTGCGCAAACTGGTGGACGGTCTCTACTCCCGAAACGAGGTTGATTTTAAACCGGGCACTTTCCGTGTACGGGGTGATACGGTGGACATCCACCTGGCCTATGCGGACCAGGCCTATCGTGTGGAGTTCTGGGGAGATGAGATCGACTCCATCAAGTCGATCCATCCTGTTGCCGGACACACCATTGAGACCCATGAGGAGATCGTCGTCTTTCCGGCCAACATCTTTATCACCTCCAAGAAACGGATGAAGGCTGCACTTGAGGAGATCCAGGATGACATGGTCAAACAGGTGGAGTTCTTTAAAGAGCAGCAGAGGCTCATCGAGGCACAGCGCATCGAGGAGCGTGTCACCTATGACATGGAGATGATACGTGAGCTGGGCTTTTGTCCCGGGATTGAGAACTACTCCAGGTATTTTGACGGACGCAGCAAAGGGACAAGACCCTTCTGCCTGCTGGACTATTTTCCGGATGATTTCATCACGGTGATTGATGAGAGCCATGTGACCATACCGCAGGTACACGCCATGTATGGTGGTGACTACTCAAGAAAGAGGAACCTGGTGGAGTATGGATTCAGGCTTCCTGCGGCCGTGGACAACCGCCCCCTGAAGTTCGATGAATTTGAGGAGATCATCGGACAGACACTCTATGTGAGTGCCACCCCGGCAGATTATGAACTGGGCAAATGTGGCGGGGTGATCGTCGAACAGGTGATCAGGCCCACCGGACTGGTGGATCCCATCATCGAGATCAACCCGAGCATGAACCAGATCGACCACCTGATCGGGGAGATCAACCGGCGGGTGGAGAAGCGGGAACGGGTGCTGGTGACCACCCTTACAAAAAGGATGGCCGAAGAGCTCTCCAGCTACCTGATCAAACTGAATATCAAGACCCGCTACATCCACTCCGATGTGGATACCCTTGAACGGGTCGAGATCCTGGAGGGGCTTCGAAAGGGTGTTTTCGATGTGCTGGTGGGGATCAACCTGCTTCGGGAGGGGCTGGACCTGCCGGAGGTATCACTGGTGGCCATCCTGGATGCGGATAAGGAGGGGTTCCTCCGTTCGGAAAGGGCACTTACACAGACGGCCGGCCGTGCAGCCAGGAACCTGAATGGCAAGGTGATCATGTATGCGGACAAGATTACAGGTTCCATACAGCGAACCATTGATGAGACCGACCGGAGGCGCAAGAAGCAGCTGGGATATAATAAAGAGCACGCCATCACACCGAAGCAGATCATCAAGACAACCGT
>JBDLIQ010000183.1:0-4715 GCA_039714775.1 Bacteroidota bacterium | reverse complement strand
CAGGTGGGTCTGTACAGTCAGCAGGTATTTACCGAGGGCGGTGCACCAGGCGGCATCTGAATGCAGATCCTCCCAGCCCGACTCTAAAGGAAAAATAGTGCTTCCTGCAATATCCGACAGTCCGGGAATATCCCATTTTCCATTGTTATACTTCATCCATTGTCCCACTTTATGCTCCGATGCATCATCCAGCACATCATCAAGCCTGGCCCTGGCAACCGACGGGTGTCTGTTGCTTGGAGCGGGATCTGTGTCATTGTAATAGATGTACAGGTAATCATCCTTTACAATGTAGGCTCCTCCTCCAACATTGGTATGGGGATCGGCAGCTGTTACAATTTCACCGCAATAGGTAAATGTAGCTCCCTTGTCGGTGGAGTATCCCAGCCCGATTGAATATGTCAGATCAAAATCTCCCTGTTTTTCAGAATCTTCCGTCACCTCCGAATGGGTTATTGCCAGCAGGTCACCATTTTCGCACTGATAGATTCCCAGGATCCAGATCCCCTCTGTCTCCATCTCTTTGTAGTAACCGTTGTAGTCCCACATCGCATCATCCGTTGTGCTTGATCGATGCACCTTCAGCGGATCAACCGGTGTGCCGCTGTGCCACGAATGACGGCTCCGGCGGCTCTCACCAGGCTCAAAACGGCAGCCGAAAGAGTGAAAATAGTTCATGCTTCCATCCCGTTTGATGGTGGACATGGAGCCATCATAACGAATGGGCATCTCATCATCGGTGTAGATCAGCTCTGCCTCTCCAATGTGGATGCTTTGTGCCATCGATAATGCTGTAAAGAGGCAACCGGTTACTATAGCAAACATCTGCTTTTTAATCTTCATCATTTGATCTTTTTTTTATCCTATCTCAATTACCCAATTATCCAATTACCCAATTACCCACAACTTCTCAATCTCCTCAAGAGATTTTCCTTTGGTTTCTGGCAACCAGCGAAATGCAACCCAGAATTGAGCAAGGCACATTACCGCCAGCAGTGCAAAAGTGGCACTTCCTCCAATAGATTTCAGGAGATGTGGGAAAAACAGAACGATAATAAAATTGAAGACCCATTGGGTAAAAGAGGCCAGGGCTATCGCTTTCCCCCTGATCCTGTTTGGAAATATCTCTGAAACCAGGGTCCAGAATACCGGTCCGATAAAAGCCGCGAAAGATGCAATAAACAGCAACAGGCTGAGGAGTGCAAATATACCATCGAGCTCAAAATAGAAAGAGAGCGACAACAGGATTAAGGAGACAAACATGGCTGCACTACCTATTAGATACAGCACCCTTCGCCCGGCCTTTTCAATGAACCAGATGGCGACAAAAGTTGCAACAAAATTCAGGAGTCCAATGATTGATGTCTGTAACAGCGCACTCTTGATCTCCAGTCCGGCTGCCAGAAGTATTTTTGGAGCATAATCAATGACCGTATTGATCCCGGTGATTTGAATGAGTACCGCAAGCATCAAACCCAGTACTACAGGAGCCCGGTACGCACCCTTAAACAGCGAAGCGTAATTTGTCTTCTCCTTTGTCTGATGCAGAGATGATTCGATCTCGCTGATCACACTGTCAATAACATCATCATTTGATATTTTGCCCAGAACCTTTAAAGCTTCACCCTTTTTCCCTTTAAGAACCAGCCATCGCGGACTCTCCGGAATAAAGAACAGTCCGATAAAGAAGAGTACAGATGGCACCACTCCTGTGGCAAACATCCACCTCCAGTTATTCTCAACATCATGAAGCGAATAGTTGATCAGATAGGATATCAGAATACCCAGTGTGATGGTCAATTGATAGACTGCAACCAGGGAGCCACGTATTTTTCTTGGAGCTACCTCGGCGACATACATGGGGGAGATCACCGATGCGGCACCTACCGACAGTCCTCCAACGATGCGTGCAATAATAAACATGAGTGATGATTCGGCAGTTGCAACGCCAAAACAGGATAGTGCAAAGAAGAGTGAAACAAAAATCAGTGTCCTCTTCCTTCCAAACCTGTCGCTCAGATAACCTGAACTTATGGAGCCCAGTACAGCACCCACAAGCAGTGATGCCACGCCCCATCCCAGTTGAAGCTCGGTCCAGTCAAAATAGGTTTGAATAAAGGGAACCGCACCTGAAATAATTGCAATTTCAAATCCAAACATCAGCCCTCCCATCATGGCAATAAGGGAGATGAAAAACAGGTACGGTTTATAGGTCATCATTGAACAAGAGCATTAATTGTAATGAAAATTAATTCAGCAATATTTTCCATTCCGTAATCGCCCGGATGCACTCCGATGCCTTCAACCTTCCATGCCTCCCTGCTCCCGGGATAGTCCTTTTCGTTTTTTGCATAGTTCTCCTCATCAAGCAGTGGAAGGCTTGAGAGATCAACCAGGAAACTGTTTGTCTGCAGGGCAACCTCTCTGTGAACCTCGCTCTTCCATGCAGTGGGAAAAAAGGGTGTGGTACATAATGTTACCGTCTTGTTCCCTCTTGTGAACCGTTTGATAAATGCAGTGTATTTTCGACTGAACAGCTCCCGGTCAGCATCCCAGGCCACATTTTCCCCCAGCTGAAACAGGATGAAGTCCGGGTTAAAACCTTCCATAATTTTGTCGACTGTTCCCAGATCGAAACTTTCAAATTCGCGCTCAAATGAGGCGGAGTTTGAGAGGCGCATATGAATCCTGCGATCCGGCATCAGCTTCTCAAGCTTTCTGAAAAGCAGGTGGGCATAATCCTTTTCAACAGCCGAGGCAGCCATTCCACACTCCATAAACCATCCAATATCCTCAGCTACCCCGTGGAGGGTCAGGCTGTTCCCTACCAGTAATATTTGAAACTCCTCCCCATCCACACTGTTGGTAAAATCGACATACAGCTCCATAGCCACCCTGTTCATGGGGCTCAGGTTCTCATCGGTTGCTTCGTGCTCCTGGGCCATGGCACCCGCAGAAAAAAGAAAGCCAGTAAACATGTAAATCAGGATCCGGTTCATCACTCAATCGTTTATCTATGTTTATTTAGATACCGTGAACTCCACATTCTCAGTAAAATCATTGACATCGAAATTACCCTCTGCGGCACTGGTTACAGGTGTACCTTCGATCACCAGGTCGGTGAAAGTGACCCCGCTGATTATCCTGTCAGCACTGTACCCGTGGATGTAGTTGTCCAGCGAAGATTTTGAATTTGAGGTGATGCGGTTGAAAGTGATATTCTCAATGCGGTCTCCTTCAGAGCCACTGTAGGGTGTTTTAACCATATTCAGGGTGATCAGGTTGGTGGAACTGCCCAACTGGTCCACACGGATATCTTCAAAAAGCACATTGCGCACCGTGGCACCATCGCCGCAATTGATGGCCAGGGCCCCTTTGGCCCATTCGGTGCCCGAACTGGAGTAGTTCTCGGTATAGAGGATATCCATGTTGCGCACGGTCACATTCTCTACTACCTTATCGTTTGTACTGGCCAGCTCCGGCCCGATCAGTACGGCACGTCCCTGGTCAGTCCAGTAGATGGAGTTTTGAATGGTGATGTTGCGACTACCCAGTGCCTGAATACCTCCTCCAAACCATGAGAGTTTAATTGAGGTGCAGTCATCATGGTTCCGAACAAAGCAGTTATCGATGAGTACATCGCTGCAAGTCTGCGGATCGATTCCGTCCGAATTGATGGTCCAGCTCATGATCTTCAGGTCGCACACTTCGATGCGCTTGCAGTAGTGCATGTGCACATTCCAGGTAACCGTATTATGGAGGATAATACCCTCTATCTTTACATCGTTGGCCACGTTCAGGTTGATCATTGCAGGGGTGGTGCCATGGTCAGGATGGCTGAATGGGTGGCTGTCGTGCTTGTCACCCGAAAGGATTCCCCTTCCCCTGATGGTGGCATTGGTAACGGGTTTGTATGAGGGATCTTTCAGTGCAATATGACCGTACACAATGGCGCCTCCTGCGATATAGACCGTTTCATTGCTCTTCACTGAAAGGGTCCCCGTCCCGTCTTCTCCGAGGAGGTGCATCCCGGGACCGAAATAGTGTACATTGGCAGCTGTTGAATCCGGAATGTCCGTTTCCAGGTCGTTTGCGAAAACCATCAGGTTGCCAAGCTGGTCACCATTGATCTCCACAGAGAGTTTTTTCGGTTCTGTCAGGGAGAATTCAATCACGTTCCCATCCACCGAAGGCACCACAGCGGCCGATTGGGGTCGTATCTGTACATCGCTGACTGCAACACCCTTCTTCTCCACCCTGACATCGATCCTTTTGGAATAGTCAGAATCGAAACAGACAAATGACATATGGCCCAGCGGTTCCATCCCGAACCCTCCATCTACTCCCGCATCGTACTCATGCAGGTCGATCCATTTACCGCCGTCATAGCGAACAAGCACTGAATAGTCGAAGTTCCGGGGCGCTCCCACAGGGGCTTCGTACACCGTCAATTCGGGTTGAGCGATGGAGGTGGCATACTCTTCAGGCTCTGGCTCAGGCTCAGGCGGGTTGTCTCCTCCATTGCAACCAGGGAACATATGCATGCCTGTCAACACGATGCCAATCAAGATCAATGGATTCATTCTCTTTCTTATCTCTTCTCTCCTATTTATCATAACTAATTTTCTGTTTCACCTGAAATCCTATCACAAACACCAAGGCCGGTAGAAGAAACCTCATCATTAAATCTATTTCATTGGATTGGGATTCTCATC
>JBDLIQ010000182.1:0-4887 GCA_039714775.1 Bacteroidota bacterium | reverse complement strand
TTGAAAACGCTCATATCCGGCCTGCCACTCTTTGGGATAGTGTGGAGTATACTCCCTTGTGCCGAATGACTTCATGATAATCGTGCGGACCTCTGCCAGCGAGCTGATCATGCCGTCGCCCACTGCCTGCATCATGATATTACCTACCGATGATGCCTCTGATGGACCGGTGATTACCGTGCGCCCGGTGGCATTGGCTGTGAACTGGGTCAGCAGCTCATTCTTCCCGCCTCCCCCGATCAGGTAGATGGTCTCCACCTCCTTTCCGGCACCCTCCATCAACTGCTCAAGCACAAACCGGTACTTCAGAGCCAGACTCTCGAAGATGATCCTGCTTATGGTTCCTATATCGTCATATTCGGGCACCTTTTGCCCACTCTTTTTACAATAGCCAATCACCTCTGCAACCATATCCTCAGCATTCAGAAAAGCGAGATCATCCGGATCGATGATGGCTGAAAAGGGAGTTGCCTTGAAAGCACGTTTCACAATATCGGGATAGTCGAGTACCGGTTGCTTTTTGTTCCAGATCCGTTTGCACTGCTGGATCAGCCAGAGCCCCATCACATTCTTCAGATAGAGGTTTTTTCCCAGCACTCCCCCCGAATTGGATATATTCATGCCCATGCTCTTCTCATCCATCACGGGGCCATCAAGTTCCAGCCCCACAATGGACCATGTGCCGGAGCTCAGAAAGGCCCATCCATCCTCCGCGGTGGTTGGAATAGATACCGCGGCGCTTGCCGTATCGTGCACAGCCGGAGCGATCACCCTGGTTGTTGCCAGACCCACCATGCGTGCAAGTTCCGGTTTCAGATCCCCGATCACTGTACCTGCCTGGATCACTTCGGGGGCAATCTTCCGGGGAATTCCGAAAGCTTCAAAAATAGTTTCATCCCACGCTCCTGTTCCATTGTTGTACAACTGCGAAATAGTTGCAGCTGTAAATTCAGACACTTTCATTCCGGTGAAGCAGTAGTGCAGAAAATCGGCAATAAATAACAGCCGGTCTGCAATTTCCAGTGTGGGGTCCCCCGTCCGGGAGGCAGCGATCAACTGGTTCAGTGTATTGAACGGCAACATCTGAACACCTGTATGACGATAGAGCTGTTCACTGCCAAATTGCGCTTCAATGATACCGGGTGTTCCCTCTGTCCGGCTGTCCCGGTACTGATATGCATTACCAACCAGGTTTCCAAGCCGGTCGATCAGGCAGTAATCGACGCCCCAGCTGTCCACCCCGATCCCGTTGATCCCCTGCCCCACAAGTTTTACACTGGTTTTCAGCCCCTCCAGGAGCTGATCATAAATTCCAAGGATGTTCCAGTATTGATGCCCCCCCACGGTGATGCCCTTGTTAGGGAACCTGTAAACCTCCTTGCAGTTCAGCAGTCCTTTATCAAAAGAGCCGATTACAGCCCGTCCGCTTTCAGCCCCGAGGTCGAAAGCAACATACCTTCTTTTATCCATCGGGTCAGGATTTTAGTTTCTCCATATCAAGCGGGTAGTATCCGAACTCCTCAACAGCCTCCAGGAAGACCCTGTAGTTCACAGGATTAATCCCGGCATGGATGGAGTTGCTGGAGGAGATAATGTGCCCTCCGCCAACGGAGGCATCAAGAATGCACTGTTTTGTCTCGGCTACCACCTCTTCAGGGCTCTTATCTACCAGCGTCTTTACACAATCGACATTCCCCTTGAGGCATACTTTAGAGCCATACTTCTCTTTGATCGCTTTGATATCCATACCGGCCAGCGGATCGATTGGATCGAGGCAATCGATTCCTGAATCAATCAGATCCTCAATCACATCCATGATGTTCCCGTCGGTATGCTTGATCACATAGAGTCCCAGGTCTTTGAAATTGCGAATCAGCCTGTTAAAATGTGGTTTAACAAATTCATGATAAAGATCAGGGCTGATCAGCAGACTGCTCGAATCGGCAATATCATCCCCCACCACAATAATCTCTCCCCCGATGGATTTTGCATTTTCCGCCAGGCGGCTGTTGAACTCCACGCTCATCTCCATAATCCGGTGGATCAGGTCTGGCTGGGTATAGAAACCCATCAGGAAATTTTCGAAACCCATCAGGTCCCTGGGTTGAGAAAAGACATCCCTGAGCCTGATCACCACCGCCTTCTCACCGTCAAACTCATCCATGGCCGCCTTGATGGTATCGAAACGGAAATCTGCATCGGGATCGGGCATGACCAGTTTTTTCAGGTCACTTTCGTCCTGAACGGGGTGACCCACTGCATTTGGATAGGAATCATAAGATACCCTGGTGATTCCCCATTCATCCTTAAAATGACGGTCATCCACGATCTCCTTTTTCATATCGGTACCGATGGCCATGGCATCGAGACCCATCCGGCGGATGAATTCAATCTCTGAATCCTGTCCGGTCATGGCTTTAATAACTCCCGGATCGATGATCCATTCAAGTGTAGGCAGGCGGTCGGGCTCCTCCCCACGCAATGCTGCAAGCATTCTCTCTCTTCCTGTCATAGTCTTATCCTCCTAATGTATTGGTTCCCTGTTCTGTTCTTTCATTCGCAATTTTTTTCGCATATCCGCTTCCGCGGTATGAGTGCAGCGGATCGGGATCAATCCCCATCTCTGAGCGTACCTGGGCAAGCAGGGGACGTACATCCGTCTCATAGGCATCCATCATAATCCGGTTGGCCATCATCACATCTCCCTTCTGCTGAGCCTCTTTCAGAGATTTGCGATCAATAATCAATGCCTTGGCATAGGCAGTCTGGGCATTCATCACCGACTGAATGATCCCCTCGAGGCTGGGTTCGATGTTATGGGACTGGTCGAGCATGTAGGTGATCTTATCCATATTTCCATGTGCCTCTTTTTCGGCCAGCTGGACATAAATGAGATACAACTCAAGGGGGTTAATGGTCCCAACCATCAGGTCATCATCGGCATATTTGGAGTTATTCAGGTGAAACCCGCCCAGCTTTTTTTCGTCAAGCAGGACAGCAATGATCTGCTCGATATTTACCCCCGGCAGGTGGTGCCCCAGATCCACAAGAACCTTTGCCCTGTCGCCCAGCTTGTTGCAGACCAGCAGCGACATACCCCAGTCCATCAGGTCAGTAGTGTAGAATGCCGGTTCAAAAGGTTTATATTCCACATAGAGTGTCATATCGGGATCCATGGCCGCATAGAGATCCGCCAACCCCTCCTCGAGCCGGTGTTTTCTTTCAAACAGGTTGTCCTGGCCCGGGTAGTTGGTGCCGTCGGCCAGCCAGATCCCGATCGCTTTGGAACCCATCTCCCGGGTGATGCGGACACAATCCCTGAAGTGCTCTTTTGTGCTGTCCCGAACCTCCTCAAAGGGGTTACATACACTGCCATAGCGGAACTGCTGTCCCATAAAGGTATTGGGGTGTACTGTACCGATGGCCATCCCCTTTTCGGCCGCATACTCCCTTACCGGGACATATTTTCCGTCATCGGTCACATCCCACAGCACATGGGAGGCCATGGTGGGACAGATGCCCACATGGCGCTGGATCTCGGCGCAGTCATCGATCTTGTCCCAGATGTTCCGGGCCGCACCCGGATCACGAAATGTACCGTAGCGTGTTCCTGAGTTCCCCACTGCCCACGAGGGCAGCTCGATAACCTGTTCCTTAAGGCTCTCTTTAATCGCTTCAGGAGCGAGCCCCTTTTTGTCAAGCTGTTCGGCAAGTAGTTCAAAATGTTCCATAATCACTGTTTCAGTTATCATTCAGGCTAAAATATAATTATCTAAGATATATGAACAGCACTACGAAATCAATAGACGATTTGGGACATCGTTTAACTGATGTGGGTATGCAGCAGCTATCTTAGGCCTTTCCTGGCGAAGGCTAAAGTTGAAAGAGTGAGACTTGGTTGGGCAAAAAAATGGTTGGCAGGAACTAGTCCCTGAAAGAGGTTGGTGAACCACCCAATTTTTCCTTAAATACCCTGCTGAAATAGTAGATAGACTGGAAACCGAGATCGTAGCAGATCTCTTTGATGCTTTTGTCTGTATGCAACAGCATCTCCTTGGCTCTTAACACCTTTAGATTAAGATGATACTGAGCGGGTGGCATGCCGGTATATTTCTTGAATGACTTTCGGAAATAGGAGTAGCCAATGTGATGGTCCTCTGCAAATGTCTGCAAGCTGATATCCTTTTCCACATTCTCCCTGATGTAGAAGCAAGCGTCACGGATGATCACTTCTATCCTTTTCCCGCTGAAATCTTTCTGCTTTTCAACGGATACAATAAAACCCAGCAGCTTCATCACCATCCCTCCAACCACCTGCTGATACCCCGGTTTTTCCTCCTGCACGTAGTCAAAGATCTTGTAAAAAGTATCTATGATCTCCTCCCTGCACCCCACTTCAACCACCGCATCCCTCTGTTTGAACCAGGGACGTCCGAACATCTGATGGGCAATATCGCCGTAAAATCCCACATAGTGTTCCACGTAGCCACCATTCCTCCTGGGCCTGTAACGGTGCCATTCACCCGGCTTCAGAAAGATCAGGGAGCCTGGGTTGAATTCATATACGCCACCCTTGTCTTCAAAAATTCCGGGACCTTCGGTGATGTAGTTGATCTGATATTCATTCAGGACCCGGCCATTCTCATATTTGAAATAGTACCCTGTAGGATGTTCGGTGGGAGGATAGACCGATCCGGGCGCTATGTCAGCTTTTCCCACGCAGTTCACATAGAGACCCCAGTCCATATCCTCCTGTGAGGGATTAAGATATTTAAAGAATGGATCCATGGTCTGAATACTACAGGACTACTCCATCTCTTTCACTGCCTCGAAAAAGGCCAGAATATGCTCCACGGGAGTATCATCCTGAATGTTATGAGCCGGTGC
>JBDLIQ010000181.1:0-4959 GCA_039714775.1 Bacteroidota bacterium | reverse complement strand
GGAGCCCGAATCACCATTGTGCTTCTCAATGGCCCTGATAAAAGGGGCGATCTTCATGAAATTGGGGCGTGCGCCCACCACAGAAATAATCTTCATCCACTCGAAATTTGAAACCCAAAGCTAATAAATGATTTTCATTAGTATAGCAAACACATTGTCAATAAAAAGAGGCCACACACACTGTTAATCATTTCACCCACAATTTGAAATCAAATGGTGCGGGAATATCCATTTTTAAGTTAAATTTGATCTGCTTAACCCTAAATGGAAGGAAGAGATTTGATGAATGGCCTGCGTGAAGAAGATAGTGTGGTGAAGCATACAGTACCGGAACAACACTGGTACGCACTATATACCCGTCCCCGTTTCGAGAAGCGGGTATGGGAGAGGCTGCAGGAGCAGGGCATCGAAGCATACCTCCCCCTGATCAAGACCATGCGGCAGTGGTCGGACCGCAAAAAGATGGTGGAGGTCCCGCTCTTCAGCTCGTATGTGTTTGTACATATAGAGCGCCGCCATTATGACCAGGTGCTGCAGACCTTCGGTGCGATCAAGTACATCACCTTCGAAGGGAAGGCAGCCACCATCCCCCCCCAACAGATCGATAACCTGAAGATCATTGTGGACAGCAATGAGAATGTGGAGACCACCTGGGAGAGGCGAAAGAGGGGGGACAAAGTGATGGTTACGGCCGGAAGCCTGAAAGGGCTGAAGGGAGAGCTGATTACGGATGGGGGAAGAAAGAAGGTATTGGTCAGGATCGAGGGCATCGACCAGAACCTGACCGTTGAGGTGCATAGTTCGCTGATCGAAACCATCACTGACAAAGCCGTGAAATAACCGAAACAACAGAGTCAAACCGATAACAAACCATAACATGCCAAAAGTCGCACTCATCACAGGGATCACAGGTCAGGACGGAGCCTACCTCTCCGAACTTCTGCTCAAGAAAGGATACATTGTTCACGGGATCAAGCGGAGGGCTTCGATGTTCAACACCGAACGGATCGACCACCTCTACCAGGATCCCCATGTGGAGAACCGGAACCTGATCCTCCATTACGGGGACCTGACCGATTCGATGAACCTCACGAAGATCATCCAGGAGACCCAACCCGATGAGATCTACAACCTGGGGGCCATGAGTCACGTGAAGGTGAGTTTCGACTCTCCCGAGTATACCGCCAATGCCGACGGATTGGGAACCCTCAGGATCCTTGAGGCGGTCAGGCTGCTTGGACTGACAAAGAAGACCCGCATCTACCAGGCCAGTACATCGGAGCTGTACGGGCTTGTGCAGCAGGTCCCTCAATATGAAAAGACCCCCTTCTACCCCAGGAGTCCGTACGGAGTCGCTAAACTGTATGGCTACTGGATCACTGTCAACTACCGCGAAGCATTCGGCATGCATGCCAGCAACGGGATCCTCTTTAACCACGAATCGCCCATCAGGGGTGAAACATTCGTCACCCGTAAGATCACAAGGGCCACGGCAAGGATCGCCATGGACCTGCAGGAGCAGCTCTATGTGGGAAACATGGGGGCCAAAAGGGACTGGGGACATGCCAAAGATTATGTGGAGGCGATGTACCTGATCCTCCAGCAGGAGGAGCCGGACGACTATGTGATCGCCACGGGAGTCACAACCGAGGTGAGGGAGTTCATCAACCGGGCTTTCAGCGAGATCGGGCTGAAACTGAAATTCAGCGGTAAGGATGAGGAGGAGACCGCCATCATCAAATCGGTGGATCAAAAGATATTTATTGAAAAGGTTGGGGAGCCCTACCTGTCAGGCATCCTGAAGAAGATCAATGCCGAATCGGTTGTAGTGGGAGTCGATCCGGCCTATTACCGTCCCGCCGAGGTGGAGCTGCTTATCGGCAACCCCGGCAAAGCAAAGAAGAAGCTGGGCTGGGAACCCAAATATGACCTTAGCGGTCTTATCGAAGATATGATGAAATCGGATGTTCACCTGATGAAAAAGGAGAGCTTCCTGAAAGAGGGCGGATACCAGACCCTGAACTACTTTGAGTAAAATTACAACATAACAGCATTACCAAGTGATCCCTGAAAAACTCAAGGCAATACTAAATCAGGGCGAAGGCCTTCAAGCAGAGTTCAAAACTTCTCAGTTTGAACTCAACAGGGAGATCGGTCGGGCGGATGAACTCAGAACCATTATCCCCCGAAGAAATCCGGAGGTAGCTGTCGGTGTAAATGTCGGTGTAAATACAGACGCAGATAATAACGTAAAAGGTAGTATTGATAAGAATATTAGAACGTCAATCGGAAATACCACAAGTGTAGATGGCGGTGCAATTGGCGGTGCAATTGGCGGTGCAAATGAGTAAATAAGACCAATCATTACAATGATGCAAAAGAACTCAAAAATATACATTGCAGGCCACACCGGACTGGTGGGATCGGCCATCACCAAAACCCTGGAGGGCAAAGGGTACACCAACCTGCTTACGCGGGACATCAGTGAGATGGATCTGACCAACCAGGCAGAGGTGAAGGCCTTCTTTGAAAAGGAGAGGCCAGAGTATGTGATCCTGGCTGCCGCAAAGGTGGGCGGAGTGATCGCCAACAACACCTACCGGGGCGAATTCATCTACCTCAACCTGATGATCCAGAACAACGTGATCCATCACGCTTATGAGAATGGCGTGAAGAAGCTCCTCTTCCTGGGCTCAACCTGCATCTACCCCAGGGAGGCGCCTCAACCCATGAAAGAGGAGTCCCTGCTGACCGGTCCGCTGGAGTACACCAACGAACCCTATGCCATTGCCAAAATCGGCGGCATGAAACTCTGCGAATCGTACAACATCCAGTACGGCACCAACTTTATTGCCGTGATGCCCACCAACCTCTACGGTCCGAACGACAACTTCGACCTGGAAAAATCCCACGTCCTCCCCGCCATACTCCGTAAGATCCACCTGGGAAAATGCCTGGAGAGCAGTGACTGGGAGAGCATCAGAAAAGACCTGAAGGCCCACCCCATCGAAACAGCAACCCACGAAAGCAGCAAAGAGGAGATCCTTAACATACTAAGCAAGCAGGGAGTCACCATCCAAAACGGCAAAGTCTCCATAGAGATCTGGGGCACCGGCAAACCGATGCGCGAGTTTATGTACTCGGAAGACATGGCAGCCGCCTGCGTCTTTATGATGGAGCATGTGGACATCCCCAAGATTAACAGCTTCACCAAAGAGCCCATCGATCCTAAGGACCCCAGAAAGATCCACTTCGTGAACATCGGCACCGGACAGGAGATCTCCATCAAAGCGCTGGCCAACAAAATCAAAACCGCCTTAAACTACAAGGGCGATATCCACTTCAACACAGAAAAGCCCGACGGCACCATGCGCAAACTCACCAACGTGGAGCTACTCAACGGACTCGGCTTCAAACACAGCGTGGAGCTGGACCAGGGCATCGGCCTGATGTACAGCGCCTACCTGGACAAGCAGGAGTGACGCGTTGTATCTAAAACCCTTAAAAGAGAATTGAAGACATCTCTGTTAAAGAGAGCGTCTATTCGTTGTTATTTCGTGATACTTTTCACGTTTTTCCAACATATAATGTGCATTTGGTCACATATTTCTTACATTTATCCCATTATTTCATTGAGGTGCAATGAAAAATATATCCACAGATGAAGAGAGATATTTACACAAACCTGAAGGCATGGAAAGAATCGCCCGGCAGGAAACCGCTTATTATCAGGGGAGCCAGACAGGTAGGTAAAACATTTATCCTAAAAGAATTCGGAAAAAAGGAGTACAAAGAGCTATTCTATTTAAACTTTGAGGAAAACGAAGATCTGGATGAACTGTTCTCAGGAAGCCTGGAGCCAAAAAGAATCATTGAGCTGCTCTCCGTTCACTTCCAGTCTCCCATTCAGCCCGGCAGACACCTGATCATATTTGACGAGATCCAGGCCTCAAATCATGCACTGAATGCTTTGAAATATTTCAACGAAAAAGCCAATGAATATCATATCATTTGTGCCGGATCGTTATTGGGCATAAAGCTTTCCAAACCAAGGTCGTTCCCGGTTGGCAAAGTCAACCTCATGGATCTATATCCATTGTCTTTCTCCGAGTTTCTGGATGCCCTGGGCAGAACCGGACTAAGAGAATTGATTGAAAACCAGAAGGAGATCACCCCTTTTCCCGCTTTGTTCCACAACGAATTGAATGACCTGTTACGCCTCTATTTCATCATCGGTGGGATGCCTGAAGTTGTTCAGAGCTATATTGATTCGAATGACCTGTTCGAAACCAGAAAAAGACAAAGGGAGATAGTCGATACCTATCTCCTTGATTTTGCGAAACATGCTCCGGCTTCGGACATTCCGAAGCTATCCATCATATGGGATATCATTCCGGCCCAATTGGGAAAGGAAAACAAAAAGTTTATATTCTCGGCAATCAGCAAATCGGCACGGGCAAGAGCCTATGAAAACGCCATACAATGGCTCGAAGATGCCGGGTTAATTATACGTGTGAAACTGGCCAAATCGGCCAGGATTCCATTAAAGGGCTACGCAGATCCGGACATATTTAAAATATACTACCTCGATGTGGGGTTATTAACCGCCATGGCAAACATTCCTCCTTCGATCGTCACTGAGGGCAACCGGTTATTTAATGAATATAAGGGGGCATTTGTCGAAAACTACGTGCTTCAACAGCTACAATCGCGTATGGATACCCGGGCCTACTACTGGAGAAGTGAAGGGATCGCTGAAGTCGATTTCCTGTTGGAGTACAATAATGAGATAGTCCCGTTAGAGGTTAAATCAGGCATCAATCCACGCAGTAAAAGCATGCGCGTATACATGGACAAAAACAAACCGGATATCTTTTATCGCTCCTCACTGCTTAACCTAAAAAAGGATGGCCGGATCATCAATATCCCGCTCTATGCGATCTCACTATTCCCGGTACG
>JBDLIQ010000180.1:0-4960 GCA_039714775.1 Bacteroidota bacterium | reverse complement strand
ACTCTTTCACACTATGACTTTGCCATACGCAGAACCCTATAAAATAAAGATGATTGAGCCCATGTACCCCAGTACAAGGTCCGATCGTGAACAGTGGATCAAAGATGCCCGTTACAACCTGTTCAATCTGAAAAGCCATCAGGTGTTTATCGACCTGCTTACCGATTCAGGAACCGGTGCCATGAGTCAGGAACAGTGGTCAGCCATGATGAGCGGAGATGAATCCTATGCAGGGAGCCGGTCATTTGAACAATTGAGGGAGACCATCACTTCCCTTACAGGATTTCCCCATGTGCTCCCCACCCACCAGGGAAGGGCAGCAGAGAATGTTCTCTTTTCGGTTATGATCAAAGAGGGAGATGTGGTACCGGGAAATGCACATTTTGATACTACCAAAGGGCATATCGAGTTCCGAAAGGCCAGTGCCTTTGACTGCACCATCGATGCGGCCAATGATACTGTCAACCATCATCCCTTCAAAGGGAACGTGGACATTGGCAAGATGGAGAACCTGTACCAGGTCTATGGGAAAGAGCGGATCCCCATGATCATTGTCACCATCACCTGCAACTCTACAGGCGGACAACCGGTGAGTATGGATAATCTGAAGGAGGTCCGGAGTTTTGCTGACCGGTATGGCATTCCGGTAATCTTTGACTCGGCCCGGTTTGCAGAAAATGCCTACTTCATCAAGACCCGTGAAAAGGGGTATAAGAACCATTCCATCAGGGAGATCGTAAAAGAGATGTTTTCTCTGGCCGATGGAATGACCATGAGCAGTAAGAAAGACGGGATTGTCAATATGGGTGGTTTTATTGCACTCAACAGCAAGGCACTCTACCGCGAAGCCTCCACATACAACATCATGTTCGAGGGATACATTACCTACGGGGGCATGTCGGGTCGCGACATGGCGGCCCTGTCACAGGGATTGGAAGAGGCTACCACCTTTGAATACCTGGAGAGCAGGATCAAGCAGGTCCACTACCTGGGAGATCTCCTGCATAAAAGTGGGATCCCGGTGCAGGAGCCATTTGGCGGACATGCAATTTTCGTGGATGCAGGCAGGTTCCTTCCCCATGTTCCAAAGGAGGAGTTTATCGCACAAACCCTGGCGCTGGAACTCTACCTGGAGTCTGGTGTCAGGGCGGTGGAGATCGGGACCCTACTGGCCGATCGCGATCCCGAAACCCGTGAGAACCGCTATCCAAAACTGGAAATGATGCGACTAACCATCCCCCGCAGGGTCTACACCAAAAACCATATGGAATATGTGGCTGCTGCACTTCAGCACATTTACCAGCGCCGGGAGGAGATTACCACAGGCTACCGCATCCGGTACGAGGCACCCATCATGCGGCATTTCACAGTGGAGCTGGAGAAGATCTCCTGATCTGGTCACTCTTTACCAAACATCCATTACGCCCACCTCTGAGATAGCTGAACAACATAACTGAAAATAGATGGGAAGTATGTTCAATAGAACAGTTATATTGGTGCAATGAAAAAAGGAGTATTATTGGCAGTGACATTGGTTGCATTCACACTTGGAGTGAATTTTCTGACATCGTGTGAAGAGGAAAATGAAAATGAGACCATGATCAGCAGGTACAATTCTGATGAAAGCCATCGTACTGGTCAAGACTGTATGAACTGTCATCTCTCAGGAGGTTCGGGTGAAGGGTGGTTCACGGTGGCAGGAAGTGTCTACGACAGCACCCTCAATACTCCATACCCTAATGCTTTGATAGAGTTATATACTGGTCCCAATAGCACAGGTACGCTTGTTGCCACCATCGAGGGAGACGCTTTGGGAAACTTTTATACCACAGAGAGTGTGGAGCTGGGAGACGGACTTTATCCCTTAGTTGTCGGGAAGAGTGAATCCAAACAAATGGCAGGTGCCATCACAAGCGGTGAATGCAATCTGTGCCATGGCGTATCTACCGAAAAAATATGGACCAGGTAGGGATCCTCCTACACCCTCTTATCCCCACAAACACTCTCCCCTAATACGCTCTTTTACAACTCCCTACACCTTTAGATAAATTCCGGCATTGACCCCTCAATTCATGAAGATGCTTCGGGCATCCTATTGTTCATCCAGGAAAATCTCATCTGCATCCAAATCCTTATCACCACTGAGTTGGAAGAAGAATGCCGAAATGATAATAATAAATACTACAATAACAGCGATATACACTCCTTTTGGAACCGGTGCCGATTCACCAGAGGCATAAGAGTGAAGCCCCGAGAAATAGTAATTCACTCCAAAGTAGGTCATCAAAACTGATCCAAATCCCACAAGGGCAGCAGTACTAAGCTGAAAATGCCCTTTGAATCCGGGAATCCTGTGCATGTGCACAATAAAAGAGTAAACCAGGATTGTCACCAGTGCCCAGGTCTCTTTGGGATCCCAACCCCAGTACCTTCCCCATGATTCATTGGCCCATACCCCGCCAATAAATGAACCGATGGTGAGCATAAAGAGCCCTATGATCAGTGCGATCTCAATAATCAATCCCAGTTCCTGGATTGTGTGGGTAACCCTCAGTCTGTTTTTCTCATTCCGTAAAATCAAGAGTATCAGGTTGGTGAATCCAAGCAAAGACCCAATCCCAAGAAAACCATAGCTGGCAGTGACGATGGCCACGTGTACAATAAGCCAGTAAGACTTAAGAACCGGTACCAGGTTGGTGATCTCAGGGCTCATCCAGCTCAAACCTGCTATTAAAAGGGTCACTGCTGACAAAATGGTGGTTACAGCAAGAGCCATCTGCGATCTTTTTGCAAACACCAAACCCGACAAGCAGGTTGCCCAGCTGATAAAGATCATCGACTCATAGCCATTGCTCCATGGAGCATGCCCCGAAATATACCACCTGAGGATCAACCCTCCAGTGTGGATGACAAACAGCACAAGCACGATGATGCCACCGACACCGGTGAGTTTCCCAAATCTTAATTCAGGTTTAAAAATATTGAGAAATGCCACCAGAATCAATATGAGCCCGGTAAACAGATACAGTTTTGCCAGCTTATTAAAAATATTAAAACTGATATAGAAAGTCTCCATCTTAATTTTCGCATTCCCAGGTAGCACTGAGCCCCCATATTTTTGTTGGTTCTCTTTCAATTCATCGAGCAGTTCATCTGCCTGATTCCAGTTCCCGCTGTTCTTTGCTGCATTTACAGCTGTCAGATAATTGGATAATACCCTGATGGCAAACTCCCTGTTTTCCATGGGCAATTTTGTTTCTGAACCCCTGAGGTAAATCCAGGTGTGGTTGGCATCACCCGGGATGGGGAAAATCTTCAGAAATTCACCCGACAACGTCAGGTAGCAGATATTCACCCGCTCATCAATATTCAAAACCTCTTTATCGGTTTTGGTTCTCAAAGCCGGGGGTTTTCCATAGGCCTTTTCAACCAGGCTCTTAAGCTTATATCCACCCGACATCACCTCATTAAACGACACATAGTTGCCCGTGACACCCAGCATCATTTTTATTTCCGGTGCGGATACCTTAATAATCTGCTTGCTGCTCCACTTCCCGGGATCGGTATTCATCTCCAGAAAAACTTCCACTGGAGACAACCCTTCAAAACTGTTCTTTCTGTAAACTTTTCGTAATATTTTTGAAGCAGTAGAGTTGACCGGTTCAATGCGCCCTTCATTGCTCTGGATCAGCAACTCACCAAATGATCTGGCATGCGCCTGATCGATCCTTCCGAAAGTTGTGGGATCCTGGGCATATGAAAGAGAAGTAATTCCTACAATGAACACCAGGATCACAGGCAATGCTCTTTGGTCCTTCAGTTTTGACAAAGCACGAATTAATCTTTTAAACCGGCTCCTTTTGGTGAACAATGTAAAAAGCATTCCCATGGTCATCAATAAATAACCGAAATAGGTAATCGTGGTGCCCCATGAGTCGTAATTGACCGAAAGGATAGTTCCTTTCTCATCCTGATCGTAGGAAGACTGAAAAAACCGGTACCCCTGGTATTTCAGAATGTTATTCATATAAATACGAAACGGCATCTCCTTTTGATCCAGATTGTCAATCAAAGTAACCTCACTTGCAAAGGAAGAGGGACTGTTTGATCCTGGATAACGTTCAATCTGAAAATCTCTTAAATAGAGTTTAAAGGGAAGTTTCTTTAAGAGCGCCCCGTAGGTGACCGATACATTCACATTATTGATCGTAGCAATCGCGGGCTGCCCGGGAAGTCCCTGGCTGCCAAACACATCAATAAATTCTGATTGATCTCCCACGGTTACCCTGGCCCGGAAAGCATCTCCGGAAGCTGCACCCTCGGTCGAAGAACCAGAGACCAATTGTGTGCGTCCTTTTGGAACATATTGCGTCAAAATGAAACTGATGTGGCCAATCTGATAGATCATTTGTTCATTCAGTGGAAACTCCTCCAACGTGGGCAGCCTGATGAGTTCTGAACCCATAGTTCCGGCTGAAAGCAGATCCTTCAGCGCGGTGAAAACCAGTCCCCCATTGCGCTCATTAATCAGAATGGTTGTTTGATCGGTGGGATGTTCAAAACTGAATACGATGCTATTCAGATTTCTATCCTCCCCTTTCTCCAAAATGAATTCAAGCCGCTGTTTTTGTTTGCCAATGGCAACCATCGAAATCACCGCTCCCCCCTTTTCATCCTCCACAATTGATTTTGAAGCCGAAGGGATAAACTGAATATTTTCGACCGTTACAGACCGATCATTCAATGTGAGCGTCTCTTTGAACCGGTTCTTTGTACGCTCCGAAAACTTAATCTCTTTTATCTTCTCCTTAGCACCCCGGCCATCATCTGCACTAATGGTCACATAACTTTCGTCCGAAATATACTCCTCCGAGATTCCGCCTTCGCGAATATGCATGGTCCCTTCTCTCCCCATATACCTGGTCACAGCACCCCCGGCCAGAATAATGATAAAAGAGAG
>JBDLIQ010000179.1:0-4971 GCA_039714775.1 Bacteroidota bacterium | reverse complement strand
CAGGAGAATAAGCCGAAGTCAGCCGGCGAGAGGCCCCAACACCACCAGCGCAAGCCATATGACAAGGGCGACAAAGGCGATCGCAACGAGCGTGGTGACCGTGGCGACAAAGGCGACCGCCAGGATCGCCAGGACCGTGGTGACCGCCAGGATCGCAGAGAGCGGTACGATCATCAAAAAAGGCCCCATGAACGCAGGGAAGTTGATAAATACGATTTTGAAGGACTTATTACAAATACCGGGGTGCTGGAGATCATGCCCGACGGGTATGGATTTCTCAGGTCATCTGATTATAACTACCTGAATTCGCCTGATGATATCTATGTTTCCCAGAGTCAGATCAAACTGTTTGGTCTGAAAACCGGAGACACTGTAACCGGAGCCATCCGTCCGCCAAAAGAGGGGGAGAAGTACTTTCCACTGATCAAGGTGGCGGAGATCAATGGCCGCAGTCCCGATTTTATCCGTGATCGCGTGCCCTTTGATTACCTTACACCACTCTTCCCTGACTCTAAATTCACCCTGGTTGGACAAGGAAAACCCAACCTGTCGGTAAGGGTAGTGGATATGTTTGCACCCATCGGTAAGGGACAGCGTGGACTGATCGTTGCCCAGCCAAAGACGGGTAAAACCGTACTGCTCAAGGATGTGGCCAATGCCATCGCTGCAAACCATCCAGAGGTATACATGATCATACTGCTGGTCGATGAACGTCCTGAAGAGGTGACAGACATGGCACGAAACGTAAATGCAGAGGTGATCTCCTCTACATTTGATGAACCTGCAGAGAGGCATGTGCGTATTGCAAACATCGTACTGGAAAAGGCCAAGCGAATGGTAGAGTGTGGTCACGATGTGGTGATCCTGCTCGATTCCATTACAAGGCTTGCCAGGGCTTACAACACCATCTCGCCTGCTTCCGGAAAAGTTCTTTCGGGTGGTGTGGATGCAAATGCGCTGCACAAACCAAAGCGTTTCTTTGGTGCAGCCAGGAACATTGAGGATGGCGGATCACTTACCATTCTGGCAACTGCCCTTACCGAGACAGGATCCAAAATGGATGAGGTGATCTTTGAGGAGTTCAAGGGAACAGGTAACATGGAGCTGCAGCTGGACAGGAAACTCTCCAACAAGCGGATTTATCCATCTGTGGATGTGAATCCGTCAAGTACGCGAAGGGAAGACCTGCTGCTTGACAAGCCCATGCTTGATAAGATCTGGATTCTCAGAAATTACCTTTCCGATATGAATTCGGTGGAGGCGATGCAATTCCTGCGTGACCGCATCAGCAAGACCGGTACCAACGAGGAGTTTCTCATCTCGATGAACAGCGAGTAGATTTCATATTTTTAATGATTTAATAATAATTCCAACACATAAATTATAATACATAAGTAAAATAATATGGCTAATAAGAAGAGTTTTCTAACCTGTGATGGTAATTATGCGGCTGCGCATATTGCCTACATGTTTAGTGAGGTCGCTGCGATTTACCCCATCACCCCCTCCTCGAATATGGCGGAGTATGTGGATGAGTGGTCAGCCAATGGCAGGAAGAATATTTTTGGCGAAACTGTTAAAGTTGCCGAGATGCAATCCGAAGCCGGAGCTGCCGGTGCCGTTCACGGTTCGTTGCAGAGTGGTACCCTGACATCCACCTTTACCGCCTCACAGGGATTGTTACTGATGGTCCCTAATATGTACAAGATCTCCGGAGAACTGCTCCCCGGTGTATTTCATGTTTCGGCACGGAGTCTGGCTGCCCAGGCACTCTCTATTTTTGGTGACCACAGTGATGTGATGTCCACAAGGCAAACCGGTTTTGCCATGCTGGCTACCGGAAGTGTTCAACAGGTGATGGATCTGGCGGCTGTGGCCCACCTGACCTCCATTAAAACCAGGATTCCATTCCTTCACTTTTTCGACGGATTCCGTACCTCTCATGAGATCCAGAAGGTGGAGGTGCCCGAAGCTGAAGATCTTGCAAAACTGCTGGATATGGATGCCCTCAAGGCATTCAGGGACAATGCCCTGAACCCTGAGCATCCTGTGACCAGGGGACTGGCCCAGAATCCTGATATCTATTTCCAGGCCCGTGAAGCAGCCAACAAATATTATGATGTGATCCCCGATGAGGTGGAAGCCTGTATGCAGGAGATCACAAAACTGACTGGCCGGGAGTACCATCCGTTCACCTATTATGGTGCTGAAGATGCTGAGAATATAGTTGTTGCCATGGGCTCTATTACCGAGACCATCATGGAGGTGGTTGACCACCTCAATGCCAAAGGCGAGAAGGTAGGGCTGGTATCGGTTCACCTCTACAGACCTTTCTCAGAGAAATATTTTATGAAGGTGTTTCCCAAATCAGTGAAGCGCATTGCTGTCCTCGACAGGACAAAAGAGATCGGAGCAAATGGAGAGCCCCTTTACATGGATGTAAAGAATCTCTTTTATGGAAAGGAGAATGCGCCGGAGATTGTTGGTGGCCGCTACGGACTCTCTTCCAAGGACACTACGCCTGCCATGATGATCTCCGTATATGATAACCTGAAGCAGAATGAGCCCAAGAACCAGTTCACTGTAGGGATTGTGGATGATGTAACATTCACCTCTCTTCCCCTGTTGCCGGAGATCTCCCTGGGTGCAAAGGGAACCTTCGAAGGGAAATTCTACGGACTGGGATCTGATGGAACCGTTGGAGCCAACAAAAACTCCATCATGATCATCGGAGAGTCCACCGATAAATATGCCCAGGCCTATTTTGCCTACGATTCAAAGAAATCGGGGGGGATCACCACCTCACACCTGAGGTTCGGGGACCAGCCCATCCGCTCTCCCTACCTGGTGGGGACACCCGATTTTGTAGCCTGCCATGTTACCTCCTACCTTGATAAGTATGACATGCTGAAAGGGCTCAAAGATGGTGGTACCTTCCTTCTGAACTCAATCTGGGACGAGAAGAAGACCATTGAACGCCTGCCCAACCACATGAAGAGGTACATGGCCGATCACAAGATCAACTTCTATATTATCAATGCAACCAAGCTGGCCCAGGAGATCGGGCTTGGGAACCGGACCAACACCATTATGCAGTCTGCATTCTTCAAGATTGCCGATATCATTCCCTTTGACAAGGCGGTGGAGGAGATGCGCAAATTCATTATCAAGAGCTTTGGCCGCAAGGGCGAAGAGGTGGTGAACATGAACTTTGCTGCAGTGGAGAAGGGCGGCGATGTAACCAAAGTGGAGGTAGATGCTGCCTGGAGCAAACTGGGAACCGATGCAGAGAAGGAGGACAGCCGCGATATTCCCGATTTTATTAGGAATGTGGTTGAACCCATCAACAACCTGAAGGGTGATGACCTGCCGGTGAGTGTATTTGCGGGCCGTGAAGACGGAACTTTCCCGGCTGGAACAGCACAGTACGAGAAGCGTGCGATCGCAGTGAATGTTCCCGAGTGGATCGGTGATAATTGTATTCAGTGTAACCAGTGTGCCTATGTATGTCCGCATGCTGCCATCCGCCCCTTCCTGATCGATGAGAAGGAGGAGAAGGCGCTTCCGGAAGGTTGCAAAACCCTGGATGCAAACGGAAAGGCACTGGCCGGATTGAAGTTTAAGATCCAGGTGTCGATTCAGGATTGTACAGGATGTGGCAACTGCGCCGATGTATGTCCCTCCAAGACCAAGGCCCTTGAGATGAAGCCCATTGGCACACAGCAGGCTGAGATCCCTCTGTGGAACCACCTGATCAAAGATGTCTCAACCAAGGAGACTGTGGTGGATAAGAAACAGACTGTAAAGAACAGCCAGTTTGCAAAACCGCTCTTTGAGTTCTCCGGTGCCTGTGCAGGTTGTGGTGAGACCCCCTACATCAAGCTGATTACCCAATTGTATGGTGACCAGATGATCGTGGCAAACGCCACCGGTTGTTCCTCCATCTATGGCGGTTCAGCTCCATCCACTCCCTATTGTACCAATGCAGATGGACAGGGTCCCGCATGGGCCAACTCCCTGTTTGAGGACAATGCGGAATATGGATTCGGTCTTGCCACCGGTGTGAACAAGAACCGTGATCGCATCAAAAACAGGATGCAGGCAACCATGGATGATGTAAAACCTGCAACCAAAGAGGCTTTTACAGCATGGATCGACGCCAAGGAGAATATGGATGCATCGAAAGCTGCTTCAGCTCAGCTGCTGGAAGCCCTGGAAAAAGAGACCCACGAGGTTGCTGAGGAGATTAAATGTCTTAAGCAGTACCTGGTGAAGAAGTCAGTCTGGATCTTCGGTGGAGACGGATGGGCCTACGACATCGGGTTCGGCGGACTGGACCACGTGATTGCTTCCGGTGAGGATGTGAACATCCTGGTGATGGATACCGAGGTCTATTCCAATACCGGCGGACAGGCTTCCAAATCCACCCCGGTGGGTGCAGTGGCCAAGTTTGCCGCTTCAGGAAAGAAGATTCGCAAGAAGGACCTTGGAATGATGGCCATGACCTACGGTTACGTTTACGTGGCACAGGTTTCGATGGGCGCAAGCCAGTCACAGTACCTGAAGGCCGTTAGGGAGGCAGAAGCCTACCCCGGACCCTCCATCATCATCGCCTACTCACCCTGTATCAGCCACGGACTTCGTGCCGGTATGGGCAAAACACAGGGACAGGCTAAGTTTGCGGTGGAGAGCGGCTACTGGCACCTCTATCGTTTTAACCCGCAAAGGGAAGAGGAGGGAAAGAACCCGTTCGTGCTGGATTCCAAGGAACCCCAGTGGGACCAGTTCCAGTCCTTCCTGACATCGGAGGTACGTTACACCTCCCTTCAGAAATCGTTCCCGGAGGAGGCAGCCGTACTGTTCAAAGCTGCTCAGACCAATGCCAAATGGCGGTATGACAGCTATGTGCGGATGGCCAGCCTCGATTTCTCACCCTCTGTATAGAGCTTGTTCGGGATATTACCCGCCTCG
>JBDLIQ010000178.1:0-4974 GCA_039714775.1 Bacteroidota bacterium | reverse complement strand
TTTGTAATTAACCATGAATAACCGATGATAACTAAAACAGTCCTTGGTTTATCCCTTCTGCTCCTTATTGTTTGCAACCGGGCGCCGCAACTCAGCAACAGCCAACCAAACATCATATTCATCCTGGCAGATGATATGAGTTATTACGATCTGAGTTGCCTGGGTCAAAAAGAGTTTAGCACGCCCCATATTGATATGCTTTGTAACGAAGGGCTCTTCTTCAGTGAAGCTTTTAGCGGCTCCCCTGAATGCGCACCCTCCCGGGGTACCATCATGGAGGGGAAGCATCTGGGACATAGTCGCATACGCGTAAACAGCTCTGTTCGGGGTCAGGATCATCTGGTGGACCAGGATATCACCGTTGCTGAAGTTTTAAAAGAGGCGGGGTATGTGACAGGGTTTGTGGGAAAATGGGGAATCGGCCTTCCGGGAACCGAAGGAACACCCGACAAACAGGGTTTTGACTACGCTTACGGATATTACGACCAGCTCAGGGCCCATACCTTTTATCCCCACTATATGTATGAAAACGACAGGCGGGTGCCGATTCCCGAAAACTACGGTTTTGATATGGACAAGTGTTATGCCCATACAGGCAGAAAAGAGGGAACCAATGTCTATAACCAGGAGGGACTGCTTATCCCCAACGGGATAGAGGATCCGGTGGAGGCAAAGAACTCCCAGGACCTGATTCACCAGAAGGCGTTGCAGTTTATGAAAGAGAACAGCGCGCGTCCCATGTTTTTGTATTATGCCACACAACTGCCTCACGGACCCCTGATCACACCCGACCTGGGAGCCTATAAAGAGAAACCGTGGGAGATAAAGCATAAAGAGTGGGCTGCCATGATGACCCACCTGGACAGGCATGTGGGAGAGCTGGTTGACCTGACCGTGGAGCTGGGGATTGATAAAAACACCATCTTCCTGTTTGCCAGCGATAACGGGTATGCGCACTATGGATATATGGGACGCGGGAGATGGGAAGATGATCCGCTTTTCAAAAACAAAGGTCCGTGGAGAGGCGGAAAGTTTGGCTCCTTCGATGGCGGGATGCGGGTGCCCATGATGGCCTACTGTCCGGGGAAAGTCCCTGCAGGGACCACCAGCCACCAGGTGGTGCTGTATGACTTCCTGGCAACAGCCTGTGACCTGGCAGGGGTTGAACCTCCCGAAAATGACGGAATCAGTTTTGTCCCGCTTCTGGAGGGCCGGAACGATCAACAGGAAAAGCACGCATTCATCTACTGGGGAGGCGGTACTTATATGCCACAGGCTGAGGCAGTACGACTGGGAGATTGGTTCGGAATGAGGAGAAGAGGAGAAGAGCCCATTCAACTCTGGAACCTGGAGAGGGATGTGGCCTGTGAGGATAATGTTGCCGGTGAGCATCCCGGTATTGTTGAGGAGATCAGTCAGATTATGGCCAGGGAACATGAAGATAGCGAGTGGTTTCAGAATCCCGGGGAATCAAAAGAGGAGATAAAGGCAAAAAGGGAGCGGGCCCGGGAGTTGAATTGCATACAGAGAGCCACCAGGGCAAATTCGACCTATCCGGGTGCTGAATAGCCGATGGAATTGTTTTATTGATGGCCAATCTCTTTGTTGTCCCTGTGCTAACAAATCATTATAATTATGAAACAATTATATCTCTTGTTTTTTGGCCTGGTTTTGATGGCATGTTCAAAACAGGAAACCTCAATCACACAATTTGAAGGGGAAACGCTTACATTTAATGAGCTGGCCACCTCCTGGGATGAGGCGATGCCCCTGGGAAACGGGATGGTTGGAAACCTGGTGTGGCAAAAAGAGGGAAAACTGAGGTTTTCACTCGACCGCGCCGATCTGTGGGACCTGCGCCCCATGGCGAGTATGGATTTTGATAAGTGGAAGTATACGGATGTATATGATCACTGGAAGGCAGATAGCTACAGGGAGGTTCAGGATGCATTTGATGCGACGTACAACCGCTCTCCTGCGCCTTCTAAGATTCCGGCAGGTGCCCTGGAGTTTGACATTGAATCTCTGGGGGAGATAAAATCGGTAACCCTGGATATTGAGACTGCAACCTGTGTGGTTGAGTGGGAAAACGGGGCAAAACTCACCACCTTTGTCCATGCCGAAAAACCTGTGGGGTGGTATAAATTTGAACATATTGATACAACGGTAAAGGTTGATCTGAAGTCGCCAGCTTATGCCCGTGAGCATACCGATGGAACTACCAGCCAGTCGCGCCACGACCTGAATCTGCTGGGGTATGAACAGGGAGAGATGGGAGTCGGAGAGAATGAAATCACATATAACCAGAAGGGGTGGGGCGATTTTTCATACCAGGTATACACCAAATGGGAAGAGGGCAGGGGAAGCCTGACAGGTTGCTGGTCAGTATCATCTGATCACAAAGGCGGGGAGCCGGATCCGCCGGCCGGTGAGGTGGTGAATAATCTATTAGAAACCGGGTATAACAGATCCCTTGAAGAACATATAAACTGGTGGTCGGATTACTGGAGCATGTCGTCGGTTACTGTTCCTGATTCGATCCTTCAACAGCACTATTATCTTGAAATGTATAAGTTTGGTTCGGTGGCGCGCTCCGATACACCTCCCATTTCATTACAGGCTGTCTGGACTGCCGACCATGGAAAACTTCCTCCGTGGAAAGGCGATTTCCACCACGACCTGAATACACAGCTGAGCTACTGGCCCGCCTATACCGGAAATTACCTCTCCCTGGAGGAGGGATTCCTGAACTGGCTCTGGAGGTGGCGTCCGGCTTTTAAAAAATATACAAGCAACTATTTTGAAGTGGATGGAATGAATGTTCCCGGTGTTACCACCCTGGAGGGAGAGCCCATGGGTGGATGGATCCAGTACTCTTTTGGTCATACCGTTTCAGCGTGGCTATCTCACCATTTCTACCTTCACTGGAGATACTCTATGGACCGGGTGTTCCTTGAGAAGAGAGCCTACCCCTGGTTTAAAGATGTGGCCATCTTTCTTGATGAGATATCGGTCAGGTCCGATGATGGAGAGCGGAAGCTGAGGATCAGTTCGAGTCCTGAAATCTACAATAATTCACGAAAAGCATGGTTTTCCGAAACCACCAATTTTGACCTGGCACTGATTCTCTGGACCTATGAAAAAGCAGCAGAGCTGGCTACAGAGCTTGGGCTTGGTGATGAGGCTGCAAAGTGGACAAACATATTGTCTGAATGGCCGGAGTTAGCAGTTGATCCCGAAACCGGGTTGATGTTTGCACCGGGGTTCCCTTATGACCAGTCGCACCGCCATTTCTCTCATTTGTTGGGATTCCATCCATTGGGGCTGGTCGATCTCTCCAATGGTGAACTTGATCAAAGGGTCATAAAAAACACCTTAAACAACCTTGAAGAGCAGGGATCCGGTTATTGGACCGGCTATTCGTTCAGTTGGCTGGGCAACCTGTATGCCAGGGTGTTTGATGGTGAAAAAGCTGCAGAAGCATTAACCACATTTGCGCAATGTTTCTGCCTTAGGAATTCATTTCATGTGAATGGAGACCAGTGCAAAGCGGGTCACTCGAATTTTACCTACCGCCCCTTTACACTGGAAGGGAACTTTGCTTTTGCTGCGGCCATACAGGAGATGTTAATTCAGAGTCATACCGGGGTGGTAAAGCTGTTTCCTGCCATACCAAAAGACTGGGAAAATGCTGAATTTGATAAATTGCGTGTCAACGGTGCTTTCCTTGTTTCTTCCGAAATGAAAAATGGCCAGGTTACCAGGGTTGAAATTGTCTCTGAAGCAGGAGGTGTTTTTACCATGACAAACCCATTCCCGGAACTGAAATACCGGTACGAAGGAGGTGCGGAGACAGGTGAGCAGGGGGAAGAGATAAGAATCGATATGGCAAAAGGACAAAAGGTTGTTTTAGTTGCGATTTATTTTAACCTGTTAAATTCCCGGACATGAAGATCAGAAATCTATTGCCCATATTGATGGTTGCACTGGCAGCTTCAGGATGCAGTAAATATGCATACGTGAGCCTCAATTACCCTTTGGAACCCCAGGCAACCCTGCCTGAAAATGTTCATTCCATCGCCATTGTAAACCGCTCGCTCACCAGCGAGGAGGATGCAGATGAGAAAATCCTTGAGGCCATTGTAACCGGCGAAGTAGCAGGGCCTGACCGGCTTGCATCTGATGAGAGCATTAAAGGGGTATATGATGCAATTTTCGAATTGGAGAATGCAGAACTTGTCATTCCGGCGAGGCTGAGGATGGAGGGTACTGGGACACGTGAGTTGCCTGAATTGCTGGAGTGGGAACAGGTGGAAGAGATTTGCAAATCGGAAGGGGCTGATGCCCTGCTTGTTCTTGAAACTTTTGATTCAAATTCAGACCTGCTGGCCACTGTGGCCACGCAACAGGTAGCGGCCATACTCTCCACAGGGTCGCCCAAACCGGTTGTGCCCGAACAGGTACGGATGAATGTGGCTTGCTTCTGGCGGTTGTACGATCCGGCCACCCGGAGGATCATTGACCAGTACCAGCACAACAGCTACATGACCTTCAACACCAACGGGGGGATCCCGCCTCCTGATGCACTGCCTGAAACAGCTTATGCAGCCGGACGGGCATACATTCAACGTTTCTTGCCCGGTTATTACGTGGTGAGAAGGGATCTCTACAAGCGCACCAGTGGATCGGCAAAGCATCAGTTTAAGGCAGGGTACCGTCGGACTGAGGTGGCCAACTGGACTGGTGCTATAGAGATATGGGATGAGCTGACCGAACATAAAAAACGGAAGACCGCCGGCAGGGCCTGCCTCAATATTGCCGTAGCCAATGAGGTGCTCGGACATACCGATGTTGCCCTTGAATGGGCCAAAAAATCGTATGAGTACTATGATGACAAGCTGGGACGGCGCTATGCGAAGATCCTGATCAGGCGAAGAAGCATTGAAGGGCTGTAACCCTGAAGGGGGCTCATGA
>JBDLIQ010000177.1:0-5004 GCA_039714775.1 Bacteroidota bacterium | reverse complement strand
GGAGTTGCGGGGAGGGATTACCTATGGATGGGACTGGGGACATGTGGGACTGATCATGGGACAGTTTGAGTGGGGAGAGAACAATGCAGGGTCCAATATTTATTCGGGACGAACACCAGCCTTCCCCAGGATTGAACTGGCCATGGATCCGGCTGATTGGTTCAGGTTTACCTATGTGCATGGTGCGCTGATCTCAGAAGTGGTAGACTCATCACTCTCCTTTTATACAACAAATGCATATGGAACTGATTACCGGGAGGTGTATCACCCAAAATACCTGGCTGCCAATATTTTTACTTTTGTTCCATTGAAGGAGTTACAACTTTCCATAGGAAATTCAGTGGTATATGATTACCGGCATCCCCATGCTGCATTCCTGCTTCCCGTAGCCTTTTACAAAGCCATCGATCACACCCTGAATGCCAGGATCAATAATATGAATTCACAGCTTTTCCTCTCCATATCCTCCAGGAACCTGAAGCACTTTCATTTGTATGGAACAGCTTTTCTGGATGAAGTGGCTGCTGACAGGATCTTCAATAGTGAGGAGCACAACTTTGTTTCATACAAGGCAGGTGTAGCTTCCACTGTAATCCAAAATATGAGATTTGTGGCTGAGTATACCTGGAGCAATGCGCTGACCTACATGCACAATGTTACCACAACAACCTTCGAGTCGAACCGTTATAACCTGGGACACTACCTGGAAGATAATGCAAAAGAGATGTATTTGGGTGTAGAGTACCGGCCAATAAGGACACTGAATGTGAGGGCCTATTACAACCACTCCGCGAAGGGACCTGACCATACTGAGCTCGGAACCATGCCCAGGACAACTATAGCACCATTCGATCCCGTTGTTTGGGAATCGGTACGATTGGGACTCCTGGCCACAGTCCAGGTGGTTAACGACCTCTATGCCAGGATGGGTTTCGAATGGCGGGATGTGACAGGGGAGCAGGAGTACCTCAACAGATGGACGCCAGAGGAGTATCATGGTCAGACCGGCACATTTAGGATTGGGTTGAATTATGGCTTTTAACTCTCCCGGATTACAGCTATCTTTAAATTACGTTTACAATTTAGATTGATCATATGGAAAAGAATATATATCCCGTATTTGACAGGATTTATGACCGGAAGGTAAAAGAGGAGATTCTTCGGCAGAGTGCAAAAGTGATATGGTTTACCGGACTTTCGGGGTCAGGGAAAACCACACTGGCTGCCAACCTGGAGAAAGAGCTCTTTTTCAGGCGGTTCTTCTGTCAGGTGCTGGATGGAGATAACATCCGTGCCGGGATCAATAATAACCTGGGATTTAGCGAGGATGACCGGATGGAAAACATCCGAAGGATCGCCGAGGTATCCAAACTGTTGATCAATACCGGGATGATCACCCTCTGTTCATTTATTAGCCCCACCCATGAGATCAGGAGCCTGGCCAGGAACATCATTGGTGAGAACGATTTCATTGAGATCTTCCTCAATCCCCCCCTTGAAGTGTGCGAGCAGCGTGACACCAAAGGACTTTATAAGAAAGCCCGGGCCGGCCTCATCAAGGACTTCACCGGGATCTCCTCCCCTTTTGAGGCACCATCGCATCCTGATCTGGAGATTGATACCTCCGCCACAACCATTAAAGATTCGGTGGACCTTATCTTCAATGCCATCATTGACCGGATAACGCTGTAGAGATTCAGTGGCCTCCAAGGAATTCCGCAATATACCACCGGTGGTATAAACTCTTGATTACATTCCATTTATAGTGAAGCCCGGGTTTTAACAAGAGCATGTAATAGTGCCGGTTAAGCTTCCCGGTAAAAGAGAGCTTCTCCGGACCCCTGATCCGCTTCATGCAGTTGTGGGATAGTTTCTGTATAATACCATAATCACTCCTGAAGTAGCCTTGATATTCATCCGGTATTTTAATGCCGAAATACTCTTTTGTAAGTAAAAGAGTTACTCCCAACAGTCGCTCAATTCCCAGAGATCTTGCGTCGCTCAGGATCTTCTGATGATCTAATTCCCAACTGTTCAGCGCTTCCGCCACATCCCTGAGCCAGAACAACCTGAAATATTGATGAAATGCGCCATGAAATGCCATGTACAAAAAGGAGCTCCCGTGATTCATGACATGAAAATGAGTGCTTCCCATCTTCTGTTCGGAGAGCGCTTCCCATAGGGGGTTTTCTTCAGTATCATCTAACAGCTCGTAATTATCGATACCTGTGTGTAACTCTACAAATACACCGTGCTCCTTCCAAAACAGACCAATGTCCTTCTTATACCGGAAATAATAGCTCCATTGGTTAGATAACAGGTCTTGCTTTGGGAATCTCAATGTCAATCCCAATCCTTTTGCAATCTCTATAATAGGTATAATCTCCTCTCCACGGATCAGAATATCCAGGTCCACAAAATGCCGGCTTCCGGTATTTCCGTAAAGTCTTTGGGAGAGAACCGGACCCTTCAAAGGAATGGCTTCAATCCCTTTCGATTTATATGCACCAACTATTTTGTGTAATATGGATGTTAGATGAAGTGACCTGATTGTATGGACCTGGATCGTATTTTTCCACCTTCCCCTGCTCTTCTCATCCAACAAATGAATGATCTCAGATGCGATCGGGAACAACCTGTGCCTTTGGAACAGATTATATAACCCATCCACATTTACATTATTCAGATGAGAAGGGATCTCTCCTTTAAGTATACGCAGTAAAACCTGTTGTTCTGTGGAGTGCTTTAATTTCATGGCAACCGTACAAAGTTAGCATTCCTGCCAGATTACCATAATTCATTCCAAATCAGGGTTACATCACCATGCAGTTTGAACTCTTCTCCATATTCCCAGGTTCCTTCAACCACCCATACATACACACCGCCTGAGGATCGTTCCTGGTGGAAGTATCCGTCCCAACCCTCATAAATATTCCTGGTTTCAAAGATAACCTGACCCCTTCTTGTGTAGATCTTCAGGCTATACTCCACGGGTACCTCCTCAAAAATGGGATGGAAAAGGTCGGTCCGCTTTTCGTGTGGACTAAAGCTGCTCCCCACTGGTCCCAGAGGACTCGGACTGAAGGCAGTTGGAAATTTGATTCTGGTTCTGGTATGCTCAACAATGTCAGGTAATTGTTGTCTGGATGTATCGGTGCAACCAAACTCATTGATAGCTACCAGTTGAACCTTTTTAGTGCTCTCTTGAAGATCGGTGAGTTTGATGGACGGCTGGAATTCGTTGGACACCCATTTGTTTGTATTAACATTGTCTTTCTCCAGGAGATTCCAGGACCAGGATGTGGCTCCCCTGGTGTAATTCACACTGCGCAGCGACAAATGGCCACCGATCTCCTCAAAACCCTCCTCCAGCTCAAATTCAGCCCCTGGCGCCGGATAAACCTCAATGATCTGATGGCAGACAGATGACTGGCCCATGGAATTTTCTGCAGTCAATGTCACATGATAGGTCCCTGCCTCATAAAATGTGTAGAGAGGATCTTTGGTTGTTAACCCTTCAACTCTCCCAATGATCCAGGAGATAGATGTTGCATTGATACTCTGATCAAAAAACTGAACAGACAAAGGAGCACATCCTGATTGTGCTGAACTTGTAAAATAGGATTCAACTCTGTTTTGGGCCTGTTGATCATTGATCTGGCTGGAGGGGTTTTCATTTTCCGGGATATTCTCAACAACTTCAGTGGAAGGATCTGAGTTCTTATTGACAGCTTCTACAGCTGGTTTGGAAACCTTTTGTTCAGGATCGATTTTTTGAGGTTCTGCACCATATGTTTTCTGTCGCTCCTCAACCTTCACCTCCTCTGCCCTTTCAACTGGTTGTACCTTTCCCTGGTCTGGTTTGGTCTCCCGGTAACTGCTGCCCGGATCAATGGAATCTGGTGCAGCAACAACCTCTTGGACATTTCTGGTCAACAAAACGATCGATCCGGCTCCCACAATCACCAATCCAGCCAGGTAATGAATGTTTGCTTTTCCCGGATTAAAGCGCCAGAATTGCTTCCATCGAAGCTTTCGATACACGCCTTTCCAGGCACCGGAAGAGGGTGTGATTTCCGCCTCTCCCAATCTGGATCTGATCAGCTGTTCTATATTGAGTTTATCACTCATTGTGGTGACAATTCGCTACTTGTAAGTTTTAACAATCTTTCCTGAAGCCATCGCCTGGCCCTGCTGTACTGGGATTTGCTTGTATTCTCATCAATGTTGAGAATTTCAGCAATCTCCCTGTGTTTATACCCCTCTACCGCGTAGAGGTTAAATACCATCCTGTAACCATCCGGCATCTGATGGATCACATCATAAAGCTCCTCTCTGGTAAACTCAGCCTCACTCCATGTGGTCTCCTCAAATCTGGTCTCCTGAACCTCATCCAGGTCATCGTGGTACCGGTGCTTCCGCATCTTGTGGTAATGGGTGATGGCCGTGTTGATCATAATCCGTCTCATCCAGGCAATCAATGACCCATCTGCTTTAAACTCCTTGATGTTCAGGAATATCTTCACAAAACCTTCCTGCATGATATCCTCAGCCTCCTCTATATTCTTTGCATACCGGTTACAAACCCCCAGCAGCAAACGGGAATACCTTTCAAACAGTTCCCGCTGTGCCCAATGTTTACCTTTTATGCATCCCGCAAGTATGTCCTTCTCACCTTCCATTAGTGGGTTCAGTAATGATGACCTGTAAACACACGATATGGTTGCACCACGTGCGCTACATTATCTTACTACGAAATATGGGTTGAGAAGGTTCTCTTTGTTGTATTCCAGCTCCTGGTTGGTATCGGCCCTGAATACATTTTTTCCGGAAGCTTTGACCACCGCATGTGCTGCAGCTGTATCCCACTCCATGGTAGGGCCAAGGCGGGGGTAGATATCTGCTTCTCCCGAAGCCACCATGCAGAGTTTCAGTGAACTGCCTTTGCTCACCAGGGAGATCTCTCTCCCTCCCGAGTCCAGGGAGTTGACAAATGCTTCGGTC
>JBDLIQ010000176.1:0-5047 GCA_039714775.1 Bacteroidota bacterium | reverse complement strand
AATGACCGGGTATAGCCGCCATTGCTTGATATTATTAGATAAACATCTCGCTTTCTGCTTTCTTCCGTTTGAAATTCTTAAACGTTAACCAAATTCTGAATCTATGAAAAGATTAGTCAGCTTATTGCTATTTATGGCGCTGGGCGTCCTGACCCTTTGCGGACAGGCCCGGCTTGTATCCGGTGTTGTGACCGGCGCTGAAGATGGTTCTCCCTTACCGGGTGTTACAGTAAGTGTTCGGGGAACCACCATTGGTACCATTTCGGATGCCAGTGGGAATTTCCAGATCAATGTACCCGAAGGATCTGAGCTTCTCATTTTTAGTTTTGTGGGCCTTGCAACCCAGGAGGTAATTATTGGCAGCCAGAGCCAGGTGAATGTGGTGATGGAGTCCGACCTTTTGGAAATTGATGAAGTGGTGGTAACCGCCATGGGAATCCGGAAGGAGAAGAAGGCCCTGGGCTATTCTGTCCAGGAGATCGATGAAAGCCAGATCTCGGGTGCAAAGAACATGGATATTTCCAAATCACTCCAGGGCAAGATTGCCGGTGTGAATGTGAAGCAATCCAGTGGTATGCCTGGTGCTACTTCGCACGTGACCATTAGGGGGAATGTATCACTTACCGGATCCAATCAGCCCCTTTATGTGGTAGATGGAATGCCCATAGCCTCAGAAAAGGCCTTTGTGGAGGAAGTGGGAAATGGAACCAACCCGTCATCAAGGATCGTAGATCTGAATCCGGAAGATATAGAATCAATTTCTGTTCTGAAAGGTGCCACTGCTGCAGCCCTGTATGGATTAAGAGCTGCCAATGGGGTAATCGTGATCACCACCAAAAGTGGATCGGCAGCCAAACTGGCTGGTAAAAAAACCCTGGTGACGGTGAACAGTAGTTTTTCATCTGATCAGATCAGCCGATTGCCTGAGCTGCAGTCTACATACGGACAGGGGAATAACGGCGTTTTGAACCTCTGGTCGTCCGGTTCATGGGGACCCCGCATCGACACCCTTCAGAACTATCAGTCCCAGGAGGAGAACCTCTACTTCGATAATCCTTACGAGACTTTCGACGGATCTCCCCCCTCCCAGATTCCGGCAGTTTACAACAATCAGGAGGATTTTTTCCAAAAGGGATTCACCTTTTCCAATTCGGTGGATATCTCGTCAGCCTCTGACAGGGCAAATTATAGCGTTGGGATCGGCCGGACCGATCAGAAGGGGATCATTGGAACCACAGGCATGGTCAGGAACAATGCAAAATTTAACGGGCACTTCATTCTGGGTGATAAGTGGTTGGCATCGGTTTCGGCCAATATCTCATCAGTCGATATCGATAAGATTCCAGGAGGGAGCAACCTGTCCAATCCTTTGTTCACAGTCTATTTTGCACCACGGACTTATGATATGACTAACAAACCATTTGAGCGTGAAGAGAATCCGTTTAACCAGTATCACTATCGGTTTGCCATGGACAATCCATACTGGGCCCTGGCACACAGCTCCTATAATGAAGTCACCGACAGGTTCTTTGGAAATACCGCCATCAGCTATCAACCATTCGACTGGATGCGTATCAACTACCGCATAGGACTTGACCGGTTCCTGACTACAGGTCATGAAGTGATCTCCCTGGGTTCAGGCGGAGCGGGCAGGGGATACCCCGAATTCGGGATGGACCCAGCCGGTGGTCAGATTGATGACTATACTTATCAAAGGCAGGAATTGAACTCAAATGCCAGCATCAGTATCACAAAGGACTTTGGCGATCTTGGCCTGGATGCCATACTGGGAAATGAGTTCTACGATATTACTACTAAGACCCACTCAATGACAGGAACAAACATTACCATCGGAGGATTTGACCATATCTCAAATACCGGAACCCAGACTGTTTTCCAGGAGTTGACCCGGCAACGGGTGGTCGGTTTTTACGGAAGTGCTACGGTCGATTACGCCTCTATGCTTTTCCTGACAGTAACCGGTCGGAACGACGTGGTATCCAACATGCCATCTGGGAACAGGTCCTATTTCTATCCCTCAGTTTCACTGGGTTTTGTATTTACCGAGCTGAACTTTCTGCAGGACCAGGAGATTCTTCCTTTCGGAAAGATCCGTGCATCATACTCCCAGATGGGACAGGCTGGTGCCCTGTATGCCACCAGGACTCTGTTTACTGCCAAAGAAGAGAGTGAAGGGCTTGGCAGCGGATTTCTGGATAATGAGTTTTCATTCCCATACCAGTCATATCCTGCATTCACCCTTCAATCCACACTTTTGTCAGATGGCCTGAGACCTCAGAATGTGACCACTTATGAGATCGGGGCCGACCTGAGGTTCTACCAGAATCGCCTGGGCATTGACTATTCATACTATTATGTGAATGCCACTGACCAGATCTTCAGTGTGCCGCTGGCAGCCTCTTCAGGATACCGTTCTGAATACAGAAATGCAGGGGAACTTGAATCAAAAGGTCATGAGGTTATTCTTTCCCTTATACCCATCCGGACCAGTGGGGGTTTTGAATGGGAGATCCTGACCAACTTCTCACAGAATAAGAACATGGTGCTGGAACTTGCACCAGGGGTGGAACGTGTCCAGACCGGGTACAATAACTTTACCAGTGTGGGCGCTTATGCCTATGCCGGAAATCCCTATCCGGTAATCTTTGGTAGTGCCTATGTGAGGGATGCGAATGACAGGATCGTGGTGGACTCCAGGGAGAATGTCGCCGGAGAACCCAACCCCTTTTACGGGATGCCGCTGCAGGGTGGTGACGAGGAGATCCTGGGTAAGGTGAATCCGGACTGGGATGCCAGCCTGACCAATATGCTCCGGTACAAAGGGTTTACATTTACCGCCCAGTTTTATTATTCCAGGGGTGGTTATATCTCCAGCGGACTAAACCGCCTGATGAGGAATTATGGAGCATCTGCAGAGACTGAAGACCGTGAAACTTTCCAGGTGATACCGAATACAGGAAAAGGTTACCTGGATCCTGCCACAGGAGACCTGATATACGAAGGGGACAATGACATAGAAATCCAGAAAAACGAGGACTACTGGAGCACGGTTGAGTGGAATATTACCGAATCGGGCATCTTTGATAAGACCATGTTAAGGTTAAAAGAGGTGGTGATCAGCTATGATATGCCTCAAACCTGGTTCAACAATACCTTTATCAGCTCCATCTCCATATTTGCCAATGGAAGGAACCTGGCGCTCTGGACCGACTATCCCAATTTTGACCCGGAATCGAGTACTGCAGAAGGAAACGGGATCGGTGCATTTGAGTATGTCTCTCTTCCCAATACCAAGTCATTTGGTGGTGGACTTAAAATAACCTTTTAAATAAACAGATACGATGAAAAGATATATTTCAATCTTCAGTTTACTCCTGCTCATGCTGTTCACCTTTTCGTGCAGTGATGAGATCATGGATGAAATCGATACCGATCCGAACAACCCGACCGATGTACCCATCAGCATGCTGATGTCGGGTTGTACGGCAGCCACTCCCTACTGGGTTACAGGGACTACCCTAGCCTGGTACAGCTCCATTTTTGTTGAACATACGGCAGGTGCCCATGGCCAGATGCGTGATGCTGACCGGCGTGCCAACATCAATTCACAACTGAGTGACAACAGCTGGGCTTTCCAGATTTACCCCCGCTTGTTACCCGACCTGAAAATCATTATTGAGAAAGGCTCGGAAGGCGGAAGTGAAGAGGGGAAATGGATCGATGTAGGCATCGCCAAGATTCTGCAGGCTTACACCTTTCTTGCTTCCACCGACACCTGGGGAAGAATTCCCTACACCGAAGCCACTCTTGGTGCCGAGAACAGGAAGCCGGTTTATGATACCCAGGAATCGATCTATGCGGCCATGCTGAGTCAGTTGGATGAGGCCATTGCCGACCTACAGAAGGAGAACATCAGTACAACCGGTGGAGAGGACTATATATATGGAGGGGACCCGGAAGCCTGGATTTTGGCCGCCTATTCCCTGAAAGCAAGGTATTCCAACCGGCTTAGCAACATCGATGCTACAGGTTCTGCAGCTGATGCACTGGCAGCAGCTGCAGATGGTTTCGCCTCCTTTGAAGATGATTTTACTTTTGATAACTGGTCCAACGATCTTGGTCATGAAAATACCTGGTTCCAAGAGGAGGCCGAAAGGAGGCATCACTCGCTCAGTGTGACTTTCTATGGTATTCTTGAGGGCATAAATGACCCAAGGATCCCTCTTTTCTTAAACCAGGTGAATGGAGAGTATGTTCCGGCGCAAAATGGAACATCCGAAGAGGATCAGGCTGGGACCATTTACTCAAAAATATCAGATAATGTAATCCATCCTACGGCTCCGTTGCCCATAATGACCTTTGCCGAGTTGAAGTTCATCGAGGCTGAATGTTATTTAAGGAAAGCTACACCCGACGCAACAGCTGCGCTGGTGGCTTACGAAGCGGGACTTGATGCAGCACTGGAACAGGCGGGGGTTGATTCAGCATCTGTGGCGGTCTACAAGGCACAACCTGAAGTATTTCCTCCGGATGCTGCCAGCTTGACCACGAATATGATCTATACTCAGAAATACATTCATCTCTGGCCCTATGGGTCGGTAGAGGCATTTGCAGAGTGGAGAAGGACCAGTTTTCCCACATTGACCAATCCATTTGAAGCTCCCCGGAGATTCCCCTATCCCCAGAACGAGATCTCAGGAAATGCAGAGAACGTACCCGATGTAACACCTTACAACGGAGTATGGTGGGATGATGGAACGGAAGATTGATAAATTAAATTTGTTTGAATAGAAAGAGGCGGCTCAATCGGGCCGCCTCTTTATAATTTTAAAGCTTTCAGATAAGATAGCTTCATGGTTCTATGATGATTTCTGGTTTAATCTCCAGAAGTTTGACATTTATTTTGTAAAGATTGGGCTTTCGACCTGCATCGAAGAGCAACTTTTCTCCCTGGTATTCTACCAGGCAGGCAAAGCCCCAATCGGCTCCAAGGGTTGCATCATCCTGATAATTGTCATAGATGATG
>JBDLIQ010000175.1:0-5175 GCA_039714775.1 Bacteroidota bacterium | reverse complement strand
CATCAGAGATGAACTACCAGGAAGCCATAAAATTTCTCTTCAGCAGTCTCCCCATGTACCAGCGTGAGGGCAAGGCTGCCTATAAAGCCAACCTGGACAATACACACCGGCTCGACACCCATTTCGGGCATCCGCACAGAGAGTTTCCTGCAGTTCATGTGGCCGGCACAAACGGGAAGGGTTCCGTGAGCCACATGCTGGCATCTGTCTTTCAGCAATCGGGATATAAAACGGGCCTCTACACCTCTCCCCACCTGCTCGACTTCAGGGAGCGGATCAGGGTCAACGGAAAACCGATCCCCGAGGAGGAGGTCACCGGGTTCATCAATGACCACAACCAGGTGATTCGCGAGGTCTCTCCCTCCTTTTTTGAGATGACAGTTGCCATGGCATTCGACTACTTTGCCCGGGAGGGGGTGGAGATGGCCATCATCGAAACCGGGATGGGGGGAAGGCTCGACTCCACCAACATCATCTCCCCCATCCTTACAGTGATCACAAACATCTCCCTTGATCACACCGAGTTCCTGGGCAGGGAGATCACCTCCATTGCGCATGAGAAGGGGGGGATCATCAAACAGGGGATCCCCCTGGTGGTAGGCAATACAGATCCGGAACCTGAGCAGGTCCTCAGCTCCATAGCGGCCGATCGACAGGCACCGGTTTCACTGACCAGGGAAGAGTTTGAGCCGATATTCCATACCTACACAAGAAAAGGCGAATCGTTGGTCAGGATCCGGGATCAGAAATCAGGATCGGTGGAGAGCTTCACCTGCGGACTTGCAGGGGCCTATCAACCGGAAAATGTGGCCACGGTCATCAGCGCCATCACCCGTCTGCGGGAATCCGGGTGGAACCTTTCTGACAGTGCGGTTCAGGATGGCCTGTTGTCGGTCACCCGGCTCACCGGAATCATGGGCAGGTGGCAGACGGTGGGCTCCAATCCACGGAGCATCTGCGATACGGCCCACAACCAGGCGGGGATCACGGCAGTGATGCAGCAGGTGATGCAGACCCCCTGGAAAACACTGCACATGGTCTGGGGAATGGTGGGTGATAAAGACCTGCGCTCCATCCTTCCCATGCTGCCCCGGGAGGCGCAATACTACTTTACCCGCTCAAAAGTTCCCCGCTCCCTGGATGCCCATACACTCCGGGAGGCTGCTGCAGATTACGGATTGAAGGGGGAGGCCCACCCTACCGTGGAAGCGGCATACAGAGCTGCTGAAAAGCAGGCAGGTGAGCATGATATGATCTTTACAGGCGGAAGTACCTTTGTGGTGGCCGACCTGCTGGAGGCATTGGGGTTTTGACGGGCATTGGTGTATTGATATTTTCCTTTACTTTGCAGCTTCAGTGAACGAGGAATCACCATACAAAAAGATCTGTTTCGATGCCATGGAGGTGGTCAGGGAGGCCGCAGCATACATTCGCAACAGGCACGAGAACAGGGAAGCGCTGAATATTGAGGTCAAAGGGCAGCACAACTTTGTCACCGAGGTGGATAAACGTGCCGAGGAGATCCTTGTCAACGGCCTCTCTGCAGTCCTTCCGGAGGCAGGGTTCATAGCGGAGGAGGGCACCAGTGCCAGGAAGGGAGAGCAGTATCAATGGGTCATCGACCCGGTGGACGGTACCACCAATTTCATCCATGGGGTATTCCCCTTTGCCATCAGCGTGGGCCTTATCAAAGAGGATGAGGTGGTGGCCGGAATTGTTCATGAATTCGGACTGGATGAGTACTTCTATGCCTGGAAAGGAGGCGGAGCATGGTGCAATGGAGATCCCGTACAGGTCAGCGGTGCAAAAAGTATCAGTCAGTCGCTGATCGCCACAGGATTCCCCTACACCAACTTTAAATACATCTCCCAGTTCCTCGAGAGCATCAACTTCTTTATGAAGAGGTCACACGGCCTCAGGCGCCTGGGGTCGGCAGCCACCGATATCGCCTATGTGGCATGCGGACGGTACGATGGCTTTTATGAATACGGGCTCCATCCATGGGATATTGCAGCAGGGATCCTGCTGGTGAGGGAGGCCGGCGGTGAAGTATCCGATTTCAACGGCGGGAAGAATCCCCTTTTTGGCGAGGATATCGTCTGTACCAATGGCCATATCCAGAAAGAGTTCCAGGAAACCACCCGGAAAATTATGACCCGGTCATGAAAAGGGTCTCCATTGTAATCCTGAACTGGAACGGGATTGCCTTCCTCAGGAAGTTCCTTCCTTCACTGGTAGAGCACAGCCAGGTGGAGGGCGCGGAGATCGTGGTGGCAGACAACGCCTCAACGGATGGATCCCTCCCCTTTCTTAAAGCGGAGTATCCTGCCATAAAGTTGATTAGCCTGGATAAGAACTGGGGTTTCTCCGGGGGGTACAACAGGGCCCTGGAGCAGCTGGATTCCAATTATTTTCTGCTCCTGAATTCGGATATTGAGGTGACCCCCGGATGGCTCGATCCGTTGCTGAATCACCTGGAAACCCATGATGAATATGTAGCCTGCACCCCAAAAATCAAAGACTACAAAGAGAAATCCAGTTTCGAATATGCAGGGGCAGCAGGGGGCTACCTGGACCGTTACGGCTATCCCTTCTGCCGGGGACGTATTTTTGACCATCTGGAGGAGGACACGGGACAGTATGACCAGGTGACTGAAGTGTTCTGGGGATCAGGCGCATGCCTGCTGGTCAGGGCAAAGGCATTCAGGGATGCCGGGGGACTGGATGAGCAGTTTTTTGCACACATGGAGGAGATCGATCTCTGCTGGAGAATGAAGCGCATGGGCGGGAAGATCAGTTATATCCCCGGTTCCACAGTGTATCACGTGGGCGGAGGCACCCTTTCGCGCGGGAATCCCATGAAGACATACCTCAATTTCCGCAACAACCTGTTGCTGCTCTACAAAAATCTTCCCCCGAAAAAGCGTCGGCGCACCCTTCTTATCAGGATGTTTCTGGATGGAGTTTCAGCCCTTAGATTCCTGATACAGGGCTCCTTCAACGACTTTCTGGCAGTGGCCAGGGCCCATATGGCCTATTATGGGATGAAAAAGGGCTATAGAGGGACAGGGGATCGAAACAATTTGCATAAGAATGACGTTATTGTAACCGGTATTTATCCGCGAAGTATCGTTGTTGATTTTTTCATGAAAGGGCGAAAACGGTTCGGGGAACTAAGGTGGCCCACCGGAACACCCGGACACCCCTCCGGAACACCCGGACACCCCTCCTGAGCATCCGGACACCCCTCCTGAACACCAGGATAACCCTCTTGAGCTAACCTGGTCTGTTTAGAAAACCAATAGATCAGCCTGAATCAATGATGAAGAACGAACTAAGGAGACAACCAGAGAATAAAGAGGAACCCGTTATGCAAGAGAAGAACAGAATGAATTGGGAAGAGATCACAAACCTTCCCCGGATCCTGAAAGTGAACAGAGAGAATTTCCCATCCAACGTTGCAGTTGACAGCGTGGACGGGACATCATACAACTATGAGGAGATGGAACGTGCTGCCAGGTTCCTGGCTTCCATGTTACACAGTGCAGGAATTGGTAAAGGAGACTGTGTGGCGATCCTCAGCGAGAACACACCCCACTGGGGAATCTCATATTTCGGGATCCTCACCGCCGGAGCCACCACGGTCCCCATCCTCCCCGATTTCCGGGAAAATGAGATCATCTCCATCCTTGAACACGCAGAAGTCCGGGCCATTTTCGTCTCCGGCAAGCTGATCTCAAGATTAAATGGAGGAGTGCCCAAAGCGGTAGAACTGGTGATCAATACAGACAATTTCCAGGTGCTGGATGTGCACGACGGACAGATTACCGTACCCCGTGGAACTCCGGGTCTGCTTGAGAAACTCGACCTCCCCGACGACACCTTCCCCGGCGAGGCATCATTCTACCATGCGGCCCCGGATGAGCTTGCGGCCATTATCTACACCTCAGGTACTACAGGAAGATCCAAAGGTGTGATGCTGAGTCACCAGAACCTCCTGAGCAATGCGAAGCAATCCAGGACCATGCACAAGATAGTATCCGATGACCGCTTTCTCTCCATGCTGCCCCTGGCCCATACCCTGGAATGCACCGTCGGACTGGTGGTTCCGTTGCTGAATGGCGCCAGGATCCACTATATTGACAGGCCACCCACTGCATCCTACCTGGGACCAGTTCTGCAAAAGCTGAGGCCCACCACCCTGCTGACTGTCCCGCTGATCATCGAGAAGATCTATGACGCCAGAATCAAACCGGCACTCTATGGCTCCCCCCTCACACGCACACTGATGAAGGTGGCCCCGGCCAGGAAATTTCTTTCACGAATGGCTGCCAAAAAGCTGATGAAGTTTTTCGGCGGAGCATTGAGGTTTTACGGGATCGGGGGCGCCCCGCTCTCACCCGATGTGGAGAGGTTCCTGCTGGACGGACACTTCCCCTACGCAATAGGGTACGGCCTTACAGAAACCTCCCCCCTTGTGGCAGGATTTGGTCCCGCCCATGCGATCTACCGTTCTGTAGGCACAGTACTGGAAGGTGTTACACTGAAGATCGATCAGCCCGATCCGGTAACCCATGAAGGGGAGATCATCGTCAGCGGTCCCAATGTGATGAAAGGGTACTATAAAGAGGCCGAAAAAACAGCAGAAGTGCTCACCGAAGATGGGTTTTTCAGGACCGGCGACCTGGGCTACATCAATAAACAGGGAACCCTCTTTATCCGGGGCAGGCTAAAGAACATGATCCTGGGGCCCAATGGAGAAAATATCTACCCTGAAGAGATTGAAGCGGTGATCAACAACGAAGATATCGTCAGCGAGTCTCTGGTGATGGAGATCAAGGGAAAACTGGTGGCACGGGTACATCTCAGGGTGGAACTGCTCGAAGAGAAATACAAACACCTGAAAGAGAACGCATCCGATTTCCAGCAACAGCTTCAGGAGAAGGCCAATGAGGCTCTGGACGAGCTGCTGATCACAGTAAATCAGCATGTGGCGAGAAATTCAAAACTCCAGAAAATGATCCTTCAGGTTCAGCCCTTCGAAAAGACACCCACCCACAAAATCAAAAGGTTCATTTATCAATAACCCGCTGCGCTCGTGGTGAGGGTCACCAGTCACCCTCACCAGTCACCCTAACCAATCACCCTCACCAGTCACCAATCACCAATCACCAA
>JBDLIQ010000174.1:0-5181 GCA_039714775.1 Bacteroidota bacterium | reverse complement strand
CAGGATGTGGTGAATGTCACAATGAAACCTGATGTGTGTGCTCTTGAAGAGGTGGTGGTTACCGCCATGGGGGTGAGTCGTGAATCAGCGGTTCTTTATTGTATGGCGGAAACTGTTTCTACTACCTCCATCTCAGGAATACCCGGGGCAGAGGCAGGCCTCACCTCAACCCTGTCGGGCAAAGTAGCAGGCGTTCAGATCACCAGAGCGGGAGCATCCGGGGATATGGTTGCCATTACGATCAGGGGTGCGGGCACTACAAAATTTGAGAAGGAGCCGCTCTATATTATTGATGGTGTGGTCTATGCCGGAGATATCGGAGAGGTGGATCCAAACCTGATCCGGAACATCCAAATCCTGAAGGGTGAAGAGGGGACTGCACTGTATGGATCGCGGGCAATACACGGAGTGGTGCTGATCACCACCGGAGGTGACTTTAAGCCTGCATCGCCCCTGGCCTCCATGGGGGCCGGTTATGATGAGGCTTTTCTGGAGGCTGCCTCACAGGCCAGTTCCATCAGGAACAACTTCTCCGACCAGGCATTCTGGCAACCCACGCTGATCACAGATGAAGATGGTGCCGCCTCATTTAAAGTGACCTTCCCGGATGATGTGACCAGCTGGCGCACCTTCTACCTGGCCATGAACGGTCATAAGCAGACAGGACAGGCCGAAGGTGTGATCAAATCTTACAAGCCGCTGATGGCGCAACTGGCGGTGCCACGTTTCCTTATGGAGGGGGACACCACATATGCCATTGGAAAAGTGCTGAACTATACCACCGATTCTGTGTCGGTGCATACGAAGTTTGAGTTGAATGGGCAGTTGATAGCCGATACAGCGCAAACCTGTATCCGCTCTCTCCTCGACACCCTTGAATTGACAACCACATCGACAGATTCACTGACAGTTAAATATTATCTCGAGAAGGCGGATGGATATTTCGATGGCGAGCAGAGGGAGATCCCGGTTTTCCCGGTTGGGCTGGAGGAGACAGCAGGTCAGTTCCATGTGCTGCAGGGGGATACTTCGATAATGTTGAATCTATCAGGGATAGCCGGAGCAGGAAATAGAGGTAAGATCAAAGATGAAAATATGGAGGTAACCCTTTATGCCCGCGCCGATGTGCTGGAGGTGATGGGTGTCGAAATAAGCAGACTGATCAACTACAAATACTCCTGCAATGAGCAGCTGGCCTCCAAACTAAAAGCACTGCTGGCCGAGCAGCAGATCGCAGATTATAAAAATGAACGTTTCAAACGGGAACGACAAGTGGAAAAGGTGATCAGGCTTCTGATCAGGAACCAGATAGAAAACGGATTGTGGGGATGGTGGAAGAGCTCCGGGGAGGCCAGCCTCTGGATCAGTACACATGTACTGGAGGCACTGGTCCAGGCCAGGGAGATGGATTATCGGGTAAACCTTGATGTGGGAAATATCGCTGAAATGCTGACCTGGGAACTGGAGAAACCGATCCACGCCGATCGACAGCTCAGGATACTGAAGATCCTGAATATGATGGAGGCACAGGTCAGTTACCCGGCATACCTGGAGAGGATACGGGGAACAGGAACCCTTAACATGAACCAGTTGTTCAGGCTTATGGAGCTGGAACAGATGCGCGGCCTGGAGACAGATACCGATACCCTTTTTGAATACCGGAAAGAGACCATGTTCGGGAACCTCTACTTCTCAGATGATTCTGTAAGCCGCTGGTTCTATACCAACGAAATTCAAAATACCCTTACAGCCTACCGGATCCTGAGGACGGACTCAACAGAAGATCATTCAGGGGAGCTTCAGCGGATCAGAAACTACATTTTTGAACAGCGCTCAAGGGGTGGCTGGCTCAATACCTTTGAATCGGCGAAGATCCTTGAAACCATCCTTCCCGATATGTTGGTTGGAGGAAAGGAGCTGGTAAAGCCTGTCATAACCTTCAGCGGAGCCCTGGATCAAACCGTGGAGGAGTTTCCATTTGAGGCAAAGGTTTCGCCTGGTGATACCATTGAAGTGGAGAAGCGAGGCGACTTTCCGGTCTACCTGACCACCTATGTCCGGTACTGGAACCCGGCCCCGCTGGATAAGCGGTCGGATTTCGAGATCTCTACCCATTTTTCCGGGATCGAAGATAACCGGTTGAAGGGTGGTGAGCCGGCAGAGATGATCGTACATGTGAAAGTCCTGAAGGATGCTGATTATGTGATGGTCAATGTTCCCATCCCGGCCGGTTGCTCTTACGGGGATAAGTCAGCAAGGTCACGACATGAGGTGCACCGTGAGTATTTCAGGAACGAGACCGCCATCTTCTGTGAGAACCTGGAGGCGGGCAACTACCGCTTCACCATCAACCTCATCCCGAGGTATTCCGGATCCTATACGGTCAACCCCGCCAGGGTGGAGATGATGTACTTTCCCACATTCAACGCCAATAACGGGATCCGGCATATATCGGTCCGTTAAAAAAGAGTATTTGGTGACTGGAAATTGTGGATGCTATCAGGCGGACCTGCCTGATGTTTTTACAGGGATATAGAAAGAGGACGTCAGGCCTTCTCCGTTAACCATTTGGCGTATTGGGGGATTCTTGTGGACAGATAGTATGGAAGGTTGAGCAGTGTATATGCCTTTCCTCCCGGTGTTTTCACCTTTTCAATTGAGAGCCTGTTTGAGAGCAAACGTATTGCGTAATGGTGATTGGTTTTTTCAATGAACTGGTGCAGCGAACGCAGCCTTCCCTGGGAACCTGCTTTTACCTCAATTGGAAGTAAGAACTGTTGATACTGGTAGACAAGGTCAACTTCGGCATTGCTCTTGCTTTGTTCCCTTACCCAGAAATGTAACCTGGCATCAATGGCACTGTTTTGAGCTTGTAGTTGTTGATATACAATATGTTGGATAATCCTTCCCCGATGAAAATCGTTCATCTCTTTCATTCCAATCATTTGTGACTGGATTCCCAGGGCATGGTTTAGAAGACCAGTATCTAAAAACTGCAACCGGGGTTTTCTTTTATAATCGATTTCCTGCGGTGGTTGAACACTGATTGCCGGGTAGATCAACCTGATCAACCTGGCCTTGTCCAGGGACCGGAGGGCTTCACCAACCTCTCTGTTCCTGTAATTTGAGTTTCCAAATCCGGAAAAAGTGATGCGGTCCTTTTCGTGTGCTGCGGTAGCAATAATATGACGGAGCATCTTTTTTTCAGTACTGTTTTTACCATATTTCTCTACATCATCCTTGTATGTTTCCCAAATCTCTTCATATACAGGGCCTGTGGTGGAAAAACTATCTGTTTCTATATAAGTTTTCACCACCTCCGGCATACCTCCGATGAGGACATATTCATGAAAGCGTTTTAACATGAAATCATGTACCGACTCTTTTACAGGTATCATATCCAGTAAATCTATGATCCTGTCATCTCCTTTGGCCCGAAGAAATTCTTCAAAATCGAAAGGATGTAAAACCATTTGCTGAATTCTTCCCACTGGAAAAGATGGGATATCTTTTATTGCATGCTCTAACAGCGAGCCGGCACAAATAATATGTAGATCCGGAAAGTCTTCATAAAAAAAACGAAGGAGCTGTATTGCTTTCGGAGATGCTTGAATCTCATCAATAAAAAGAAGCAAGGACCGGCTTTCAATCGAAATCCTCTCTCGCAACAGAATGAGTTCTAGAATCTCTTTCACGTTTTCAATTTCAAATATTTGCCGCTCCTCTTTTCGTTCCAGGTTTAGTTCAATATAGTGGTCGTACTCTTTTGAAAATTCGCGTACCAGGGTTGACTTTCCAACCTGTCGTGCACCGCGTAAAATCAATGGTTTTCTGCGCATGGAGGTTTTCCATTCCAGTAAATCCTTGTATATTTTTCTTTGATAAAACATAGAAATGCTTAATATACAGGGTAAAAATACATAAATAATGTTTAATATACGCGGTAATGTATATTTAATATTGTATAAAATACGGGGTAACAGGAGGTTGTGCTGATTCGATTCAAACCTTTGCAGTAAACAAAATACCCCCTCCATTCCTCTTATTTATAGAGGGTTTTAACTAAAACTTACTGCCATGAAGACCTTGGTCACCATAGCGACTTATAAGCGGTCAAGGACTGCTTATTTCCTGAAGCAGCAGCTTGAGGCTGAAAACATCGATTGCTTTTTTGTCCTGGCCGGAACCATCGACGGGAAAATGGAGGAGGTAAAGGTCCAGGTTAAGGAGTTGGATGTGGAGCGCGCCATCAGGGTCATGTTGCATATCAAAGATGAGTATGGAAAGGAGATTGAAGAGATAGAACATACCCGCCATATTCGAAAGATCATTGTGCCGACCGACTTCTCCAAGGGTTCAGAGGATGCAAGCTATTACGCCGTACACCTGGCACAAAAACTCAATGCCGAAATCAAGTTGCTGCATGTTTATGCAAACCCCATCGAAGATGTCAATCTAAAGAGCTCGGCAAGCTTCGAGCACTATACCTTCCATGTGCTGAAGGATGAGGAGAAGAGGGCCAAATCGGAAATGGTTGATTTCTCCAATAAGATCAAAGAGTACATGGATGCTCAGAAAATCACAAATGTGAAGGTCCACTCTTCAATTGTCATGGGGAATATCATCCGAAGGATGAAGGCCCTGTGCAAGATATATCAACCTGACCTGATTGTACTGGGAACTGCAGGGAAAAGAGATAAATCGCAAAGTGTTTTCACCGGAGTGGCCAACGAACTGGTCATGGGCCTGGGGATCCCGGTATATGCCATTCCCGGAGCACGTCCGGCATATGATTTCGAGCAGGTTAATATTCTCTATGCCACCGATTTTAATGATAAGGACAACACCTCATTAAACCGGTTGTTGCAGATTATGGAGCCATTCGAAAAGCAGATCACCTGTGTTCATATCGATACGGCCCACAATCCCGCCAAAGAGGATAGAATAGATGAGCTGAATGATTTTCTGAGAAAGGAGTATGGTCAACACAAGATTCAGTGCAGGTTAATCGAGTATGCAGATGTCTATCACGGGATCAAAGATTTTGCCGATTCCAACAACATGAACCTGCTCTCCTTCACCATCCATAAACGGGGCATATTTGAGAAATTGTTTATGCCCAACCTCTTTAAGAAAATCCTTCAGGAGGCCAACCTGCCCATCCTGATCTTTCCTTCGTAA
>JBDLIQ010000173.1:0-5184 GCA_039714775.1 Bacteroidota bacterium | reverse complement strand
AAACAGTTCTCTTACGGAAAGTGTCAAAGAAGCAGCGCTTTTCAATGTAAGTACCCTTCGCTCCCAAACTGTATTCCGGACCAGTGATGGCAATATGTTTGGATGGGAGGGCATAGCCGATAACTCTCCCCTGGGACACGGGAACTGTACGCATGTATGGAACTATGAGCTGACCACTCCCTTCCTGTTTGGAGAGCTGGCCAAAACCATGCGCGATGTGGAGTTCAACCATGCCACCAACGACCGGGGCTTGATGAGTTTCCGGGTTGGGCTGCCGCTGGAGGAGAAGGCGCAGGAGCTGGGGTATAGCGCTACGGACGGACAGTTGGGGGCGGTGATGCGGTTCTACCGTGAATGGCAGCTGTCGGGCGATGACCAGTTTCTTGAAGAGAGCTGGCCAAACATTAAAAAGGCAGTGGAATTTGCCTGGATCGAAAATGGTTGGGACGGAAACAGGGACGGTCTGATGGAGGGGTGCCAGCACAACACCATGGACATTGAGTTCTTCGGTCCCCATCCAGAACTGCAATTCTGGTACCTGGGTGCCCTGAAGGCCACAGAGCAGATGGCGCTGGCCATGGGAGAGAAGAAATTTGCAAAAGCCTGTGTCCGGCTGTTTGAATCGGGCAGCAAACTGACCGATGAAACACTGTTCAACGGGGAGTACTACCGGCAGATCATTAGCGCCTCTTGCACCAAAGAGGAGATCCCCCCCGGACTTCGTGCCGGGTATTTCGAACCCGATGTGGATGTAAACAACCCTAATTTCCAACTTGGGAACGGCTGTCTGACCGACCAGCTGGTGGGACAGAACATGGCACATATCCTGAACCTGGGTGACCTGACCGATCCTGGCAATTTAAAGAAGGCCCTCGAAAGCATATGGAAGTATAACCACCGGGAATCGCTCGAGGATCATGTGACCACAACCCGGGGATATGCCCTGGCCGATGAAGCCGGGGTGATCGTAGCTACCTGGCCCCATGGCGACAGTCCCGATATCCCCTTTCCCTACTCTTCGGAGGTGTGGACAGGACTGGAGTACACAGCCGCATCGGGGATGATCTATATGGGGATGCATGACCAGGCGCTGCAGATCGTGACCGATGCCAGGAACCGTTTTGAGGGAAGCCGCAGGAACCCCTTTAACGAGATGGAGTATGGCAGCCACTATGCCAGGGCCATGGCCGCCTGGGCTACGGTGCTGGCCGAGTCGGGATTCCACTATTCGGCCGTTGACCACACCATGGAATTTGCAGGGAAAGCGGGAACCTGGTTCTGGTCAAACGGCTATGCCTGGGGGAACTGCACCATCGGACAGGATGGTGACAACACCCATGTGAAGCTGGAGGTATTACATGGAGAGGTAAGTCTTAAACAATTTACAGCCAAAGGGGTTGGCGTGAAGCAATTCAGGAAACCCGTCATAGTCGGTGAGAATGGAGTTTTGGAATTTAAACTGTAAACTTGTACATGATGAACAGAAGAGAAGCAATAAGCAGAATGGCAGCAGCAGGGGTATCTCTGTCATTGGCTCCGGCCATAACCCTTAGCTCCTGCAGGGCAGCAAAGATCGATTCGCGCTATCTTAAATATACGCTGAATCCATCCTGGCCCAGGTTCGACTATTTTTCAGTCGATTCGCTGGGAAAATCCAAGTTGGATAACTCTCCCCTGATCCTGGAGGATCAGAGCAGCACACTGTTCGCTTCAAAAACGAAAGGTGGTAATACCAGCTATCTTCTCGATGGAGTGCCTGGAACAGCAGCCTGGGAATTTATCCCCACAGATCGTGGATTCGTTCTGAGATCCAACTATGTAGAGGGAAATGTGCCATGGGTGATTAAGTTCAACCAGCACAAAAACCATGCAACGGTGCTGGGACTTGTGCCCGAAAAAGATAAGATAGAAACCCCCTGTGTGGTACACCTGCCCGACATGGGTTCATTTAAGGTCCGCTCGGAAGAGGTAAGTCTGTTGGATTATACAGCAGCAAGGGTCGATGTGCCTGTCCATTTTGTGCAGATCGCTTTTCCTCCGGCCAGTGCAGAACAGCAGACCGTTGAGTACAGTTTTGAGATTGATGCCATCTATCCTGAACTGGAAAAAATTGCAGGGGATCCGCGGTTTGATGGTTACCGCAGAAACTTTATCAATACTTTCCAGGTCAACCCGAATATCGAGATGCTGGCCAACAATTCATCCAGCGACTCCTGCGGTTTTGTACAGTATGGCTATTCCGAAGTGGCCCTGATGACCCCTGATCTTGTGGACGGGGTAAGTGCCATCGACCTGGTGGGCATGACCATGGATACCTATCTGTCGGGCAAAAAAGCATACGGAATGAAGGGGTACGACAGTGATGCCCTGGCAGAGACCGAGCTGACCAACTGGGGGAACCAGTCCGCATCTCTGGATACCTATCCTTCCCTCTTAATGGCAGCATCCAACTACTATATCGGATCAGGTAACACAGAATGGCTGAAGAAGAATTACAAAGGGCTGGAAGCCTGGGCTAATGAGATCCTGGAGAGGGACAGCGATGGAGACGGACTAATTGAATATGGCTTCAGCGGGAATTCGGGCAGCTGGTCGGGTGACCACCTGATGAGGCCCGCCAACTGGTGGGATACCATCGGGTTTGCCCATAAAGATGCTTATTCAAATGCCCTTGCCTACCGGGCCATGAAAAAGTTTGCAAAAGCAAGTGGTGACATTGGTGAGGCAGAAAGGGCTAAACAATATGATGAATTCGCTGAAAAACTGAAGAGCAACTATTACGATACATTTATCAACCCTGAAACCGGGGTGCTGGCCGGATGGAAAAGCGAAGACGGGGAGTTGCACGACTACTACTTCGTTTTTGTCAATGGCATTGCCATTGCCTTTGACCTGGTTACCGAAGAGCAGGGGAACAGGATCATGGACAACATTCTGGCCAAGATCGATGAGGTTGGGTTTACCAATTTCGAACTGGGTCTGCCGGGAAACCTGATCCCTGTCAAACATTCCGATTACACCCATTACGATCCCCGCTGGGGAGGCAGTTCATCGGATGAGACCAATGAAGGCTGGCAGCATTACGAGAACGGAGGAACTTCAGGGAACTATGTCTATTTCACCCTTAGTGCGCTCTTTCGGCTGGGGCGGATTGCCGATGCGGAAAAGATCCTCTTCCCACTGCTGAAAGGGATGGAGGATGGGAACTTCCAGGGTGATTGTGATAACGGGATGACCAAAGACTGGCGGACCTGGGACGGCGAATGCTGGGGATACGAAGGCTTCCTGGTGGACAACTACTATTGCCTGCTGACCGTGGCAGAGCATTACAAATAACATGATTTATGAACGAAAAATTTTAAAATAGATGAACAAAGAGATAACGAGCATCCTGTTTTTCTTGTTGATCGCAACCATTTTTACCGGCTGTGGTACGAAAGAGGTGGTGGGTATTGTTCCTCAGCCCGTTAATATTGAGGTGAAAAGCGGGACCTTCCTTATCAATGAAAAGACGAAGATTGTGGTTAATGGGGATAATGAAGCCAGCCAGAAAACTGCTGAATATTTTGCGGAGCAATTCCGCAAGGTTTCCGGACTGGAACTGGATATTGTGGAGGGTGGTTCGAGAATAAAAAACAGCATATACCTGTGTAATCAAACTGATGAAGAGCATGCTGCCGAAGGATATGAAATGCTTATTGACAGACAGGGGGTTGTGATCACAGGTGATCCGGCGGGTATTTTCTATGGCATTCAGACACTCTTTCAATTGCTGCCTTCTGAAATATACGGAAGCAGTCCGGCCGGGGATATGGACTGGGAAGTAGCACAAGTTCACATTATTGATGCACCGCGGTTTCCCTGGCGCGGGATGCACCTGGATGTCTCGCGGCATTTTTTCCCGGTCGAATTCATCAAAAAGTACATCGACCTGCTGGCCATGCACAAGCTTAATGTATTCCACTGGCACATTGTGGACGATCAGGGCTGGCGTATGGAGGTGGAAAAATATCCCTTACTGACTGAAAAGGGGGCCTGGCGTGACGGATCGATGGAGGGTTGGGACTATTTCGTGGGTCCGCCTGTGGAGGGAGGCCCCGTGTATGGCGGATACTATACGCAGGTGGAGATCAAAGAGATCGTGCAATATGCCGCCGATCGTTTTATTACTGTTGTGCCGGAGATTGAGTTGCCTGGTCACTCGCGTGCGGTGTTGGATGCCTATCCCGAACTCTCCTGTACCGGGAAACCTTTCGATAAGGAGGGTGCTGTTCACCATTACCTGCCTCCCTATTGCGCTGGTAAGGAGGAGACCTTTCGGTTCCTGGAGGATGTTCTGACCGAGACCATGGAACTCTTTCCTTCGGAATATATCCATATCGGAGGGGATGAAGTGCCCAAAGAGCGCTGGGAGGTCTGCCCTGATTGTCAGCAGCGTATCCTGGAAGAAGGTCTGGAGAATACCCAGGAGCTACAGAGTTACTTTATCACCCGCATTGAAAAATTTGTCAATGCCCGGGGCCGGAAGATCATCGGATGGGATGAGATCCTGGAAGGGGGGCTGGCCCCCAATGCGGCGGTGATGTCATGGAGAGGTATTGAGGGAGGAGTGGAAGCAGCGCGTGCACAACACCCGGTGGTGATGTCCCCGGTCACGCACTGCTATTTCAATTACTGCCAGACCGAAGATCCTGCAGCATCGGAGGTACCCTGCGGAGAGTACACTTCCCTGGAAAAGATCTACCTCTATGAGCCCGTTCCGGACACACTTAACAGCGAGGAGTCCGGGTTTATCATGGGGGCTCAGGGGAATGTCTGGACCGAGGGCATTGAGACACCAGAGCAGGTTGAATACATGGCTCTTCCACGAATGAGTGCACTGTCGGAGGTGGTCTGGAGCAGCCGGAGCCAACGCGACTATGCAGACTTCAGTGCAAGAATGGATGCCCACTACCTCCGGATGGATCAGATGGGTGTTAACTATTTTAAGGAGTGAATGGCTTTATTTTGATGATACCGGGTTGAAAGATCAGTCTTTCTGGAGCACAATTACGATTGCCTGCTGGCCAGGAATACCCGTTATGAGAGGAGCCATTTCCAGACAGGCTGGATCATGATCTCACCTTTTGTCCACTGGAGATGATCCTCCTGATCGAAGGTGAGGATCAGGCCTTTGGATAGTCT
>JBDLIQ010000172.1:0-5333 GCA_039714775.1 Bacteroidota bacterium | reverse complement strand
CCTTTTAATGTGATCAAAGGCAAAATATCAGCCAGTCCTGCTCAATCTTGTAGATTGCAGTCATTTTCGCATTTTTTTGAAGTCACCACATGGGGACTATTTCTTAATGTAGTGACTTCTTATTTATCATCCTTTATTTTAGGGTCCGTCTATATCATTAAAAATAAGCCGGTTAGACGGCGCTGATGGGGGTGATTAATTAGAGGGGAAGTCACCAGGTATATGAAAAGTCACCACTGGGTAACCTCCTGTTTTCGCGAAATGGACCACCATGGACAGTTTTAACAGGATCTTACCTAACCTTGCCTAACCTTGCCTGGCTCTTCTTTAAGGTTCCGGCGGACCTGGAAAGTATGCTCATTGCTGATGCTCATGCAGATAGCGCCTTAGAAACTCTTAGACTCGCAAAAAAAACTCTCAGCTTTGTTAAAAATACCCAGGCCTCGCTAGAAATACCCAGGCCTCGCCAGAAACTCTCAAGCCTCGCTAAAAACTCCCAAACTTAAACCGCAACCCCGCACTCCAGCCATGCATCGCCTTTGGGCCGACTGTGTAGGGTGATGGTTCCACCATTCCGTACATCGGTTTCATCTGCAGGTCGGTGGTCCACCGGTAGTTCCCGAACATGGCGAGTCTGAAGAATTTTGTCATGTTGAACTCCAGCTCCACACCTGCCTCGGCGATGAAGAAAGCTGAGTATTCACCAAAGGTGGGATCCATGTTGTCATAGTCCCACGGATCGGTGGTGGTGGCATAGGAGGCCATTCCTCCGCCCCCGATGAGTACCGGAAGGGCGATATGCACCGGCAACCACCCCATAATGATGGGTTCCATAACCAATCCGCCGTACCCTCCCGAAAGGGCATAGTAGTCGGCACCCACCGGGGTAAAGTCGCTGGTAAAACCAACCCCTGCGATCCCGAGACCGAAGCCGTGGCCAATGATCCATGCGGCGCTGGCACCCATCTGGATGGATGGCAGGTTGTTGACCTGGGTGTATCCCAGTGCCAATGCACCATATCCGCCGCCGCCATTTGACATCAGCGTCTGTACCTCCCTCTGCTGCCTTCCGTCATCACTTTGTGATTCTTCGGCCTGCTCCTGGTACTCCTGTTCCTGGTACTCCGGCTCTTCAGTCACCTGCTCTTCCTCTTCCCATCCTTCACTCTCCCACTCGTCGGTTTCCACCTCCACAGTTTCCACCCTCTCACCATCCCTTGCCAGTGCCTCATCAATGGCCTGCTCGATCTGCTGCTGATCAACCGTTTCGGATGATTCGGCTTCCTGGGCCGAAAGTGAGGTGACAACCATCGCCATCAACACCATCCACATTGCTCTTTTTTTCATCAGTTTATCATTTAATTTTCGTTCCTGTTTCAATATTTTTGGTTCATCACCTGATCTGTTAACTTCGCTGAGCCCTTTGGGGTTCACAAAACTTATCAATGGATCAGGCTAAAATCTGTACCTGACATGCACTCCGAAATCCCACAGGTTGATCCCCACAAGCTGCCTCATGGAGATCTCCATATGGGGCTGGTAGCTTACCCCGAAACTCATGGGGACATACTCCAGCAAATAGTCAATACCAACGTATCCGTCCACCCCGATTACCGGTGTGAACACGTTGTGTCCGTAATTGATCTCTTTAAAGAGGATGCGATAACTGTCGGTGAAGTAGAACCCTGCATGGGCTCCCATTCCGTACAGGAATTTCCAGTTACCGTTCTTGTCCATACCCATCTCCAGGTGTCTTTGCCTGAGCATGGTGAAGATGACACCCTGGTGTCGGTGGCTTAGCTGTCCCTCATAGGAGAGGTTCTCTTCTATATTCACCCGGAAGGTGATCCCGGCCGTGTATCCTCCGCGCATCCCGATCTCCTTTGGAAAGTACTGCGAAAATGCAGAGGCGGAGAGGCCCAGGAGTATGATGATGATTAGATTTTTCATAGCGCTGTTACTTGGTTGAGAGGATGATGAAACACTTCTGCAGGGCATCAATGGTTACCTTCCCGGACGGATCCTCACCACCCCTGACCCCTTCACTACCCCTGCCCCCTTCGCCAACCTTGACCCCGGTGGTCCGTAAGTGCTCCTTTCCGCTTACAGCTTCACTGACCCTGATCTTATCCACCGGCAATCTGAGCACCGTCTTTTCGTGGTGCAGGATGTCAAACGCATAGCTGCTCTTCTCATCAAAATAGAGTGACAGATCTGTATATTCGGATTCCACATGGATCTTGCTGAATTCGGGGATGATGTGTTCAATGGTGAGCTTCCCGTATTTCATGTACAGGTTACTCTCCTTCAGGAAATCGTAAATCCATAACTGGGTAAAGTTGCTGTTCCCGTAGAGATACTCCACCCTTTGGATATGGAGCTTGTCACGGCGCGAGTTGATCTTCAGCACATTCACACTGTCGGCATTCAGGCTGGAGGATTTGCTCTCCAGATCCAGCTGGCTCGCTACATCCAGGGTCATGTCAGAGTAAGCAAGCTTCATGGTGCCTGACTCCATCGATTTGACCATCCCACGAGCAAAACTGAGAGAGATGTTTGTAGTCCCTTTCAGCTGGTTGGCCTTCAGAACGCCATTGGAGAGCTCAATATCGGTATGTCCCTGGTGGTCGTCCATATAGATATCGCCGAATTTATTGCTCAGCACCAGCTTCAGGTATACGGGAACGTGTACCGTATAGTTGATTTCAACATGCTGGTTAGCTCCTGAGATGGTGTGTGATACCGATTTCAGTTCAGAGGCGATCCGTCCCTTCTCACTTTTAAATTTTGAGCGGGCGATGTAGTGGCCATTGTTCTGGGAAAAACCGATGCTGATGTCCTCTTTGAGTTTCTTCAGTTTGGAGGTGCTGGACTCGGTCAGGAGGATATCAACCTCCAGGGAGACCGAGTCTTTCTCCCAGGTCACCACCTGGATCTTCCCATACTTATTCTGAACTTCGAGCGTACTCTCTCTCGATACCTGGAACTGCTTGCTCAAACTGCGCCTGGCAGTCCGGTCCTGTGCCGAAAGGGTTGTTCCCGGCAAGATTCCCTGCAACAGCACCAGCAGCCCCGCGGCAAGCAGCAGCTTTGGCACCAGCCCTGGCGACAGGCCCCGCTTTGCGGATCTAAAGAGAAACTGATTCATTGTTCTCATAATCTTGATTCTCCTTTTCTTTTAATTGGTTAAGCAGATCTTCCAGAATCTCCAGTTTTACCCTGTAATTCAGGATCATTGCCTCGATCACCTCGGGGTTAGACGCGTTGTCCTTCAGGTCCTCTTTCAGCACATCATATACCTCATCCAGCTCCTCCATGTCGAGGGTCAGCATCTCACTGGCCACTGGATCAGTTGCCAGGTAGGGACGGAGTTCATCGTACCGCTGTGTCACCATCCGGGTGTAGTACAATTCGGTCTCAGCCATCTCCTGGAAAACCGCATCGCTGTATTGGTCCGCCTCATTGAGTCCGCCGGCAAGGAACCAGATCCCGGCCGATGATCCCGCAAAGATGATGGCAACAGCTGCTGCCACACGCAACCAGCCCATGGGCCTGCGCTTCCTCTTCACAGGTGCGCGCTCCCCGGTGCTGCCCTCCAGGGGCACATTGGCAGGGTTGATTTTCAGCCAGATGGATGGATCCGGCTCATGAAGATCAAACGCCTCCTTGTGCTGCTTTACAAAATCTTCTAATTTGTCACTCATGACTCTCTAAGATTTCTTTCATTTTCTTTTTGGCTCTAAAAAACTGGCTTTTTGAGGTTGACTCGGTAATGCCCATGATCTCCGCGATCTCTGAGTGGTCATACCCTTCGAGCAGGTAGAGAGAGAATACGATCCTGTAGCCCCTGGGCAACCTGTCCATTGCCTGCATCACGCCATCTACCTTCAACCTGATCTCCGCGTAATCGATGGTCTCATCTTCCGGCATGGGATCGTTGTGTTGTTCTGTGTAAACCAGGTCCACCCTTCTTTTTTTAAGGTGGTTGATACAGGTATTCACAACGATGCGCTTCAACCATGCCCCGAAGGACGACTCAAACCTGAAAGAACCCAGTCTGCTGAAAGCATAAGAAAACGACTCCTGAAGCATATCTTCCGCCTCTGCCTGCTCCCCGGTCATCCGGTAACAGATGTTATACATGGCCTTCGAATAGAGACTGTATAACTGGTACTGTGCGCGAACATCACCCTTCATGCACGATTCAATCACATCCCTGTGTATGTCCTCGTATTTTGTCGTCAAAGTATTATGCTTTCAATGGGAAAGACAGATAAAGTAAACTCAGGTTGCACGCCAACCTAAGTTCATTGGTTATTTTACTGGGGATAGTAAGTTAGTCAATTTTCCTAACCTGTTAAACATTAGCCACTATCGCTGGTGCAGCAACGAGCGCAGTGTGTAACCTGATTTTTCGCGGGTCAACGCGACAGGATATTCACTATCTCGCCCATGTAGAAGCGGTGGAAATCGTTGCCGGGGTAGTTTTTACGGGCGATTTCGGGCAGAAGGAAATTCTCCTTACGAAGGTCGTCCTGGTAGATCTTGCGGCACTCCATCACCAGGCGCGCCTCTTTGAAGTATACATTTCCCTTTTCGGTCGGAACGGGGGTCAGCCCCGTCTCGGCGGCTTTGTCATGGTCGCGGCCCGAACGGGTGCCACAGAACTGCAGGGCAGGGCGGTACTGCTCCGAAAAGAAGGAGAGGGTGTAGTGGTCGTACCTGTTGACAAACCCGTAAGTGTGGCGCTGGGGGCGAATCCAGGCAATGGCCACCGGCAGGTTCCACATAATCCCCAGGTGTCCCCAGCTGGCGGTCATGGTGTTGTAATCCTCCGGGTTTCCGGCGGTCACCAGCATCCAATCCTTGTCGAGCATTTTGAACACATTGTCGGTGATCTCTGTGGGGCGGATGGTTTTGAATGGGTCAGGCATGAGAATTGTTTGTATGGTTGTTTGAAAGCTACCCACTTTCGTTAAGTTTAACAGGCTGGTACTTAGCGTCTGACAAACCGGGCCACCAGCGTGTAGAGCAGGAGGATCACGGTGAGCAGTGTAGCGATGCGCCCCACAAAGTCGCCGTGCCGCACATAGAAGGTGAGGTGGTCGTTTTTGTTGAGGGTTCCCCTGAGGCCTGAACGGACCCACCAACCGATCCGGTCAAGCTCCTGTCCGCGCTGGTTGATCAGGGAGCTGATGCCTGTGTTGGCACTGCGCGCAATGCTGCGGCGGGTCTCGATGGCCCGCAGCCTGGCATAGGCGTTGTGCTGCCTGTGGCCCGGGGATTTTCTCCACCAGCCGTCGTTGGTGATGATAAAGAGGAAGTGGGCCCCC
>JBDLIQ010000171.1:0-5394 GCA_039714775.1 Bacteroidota bacterium | reverse complement strand
TTCTTATTTTTATAAAAAAAAGAGATCCGATGAGTGCATACAAACGCATCCTGCTTAAGCTAAGCGGGGAAGCCCTGATGGCTGGCCGCTCCCACGGCATTGATCCTGAACGTCTTCAGAATTACATTGACGAGATCATCGAGGTATCCGCCATGGGTGCCCAGGTGGGGATTGTCATAGGCGGCGGCAACATTTTCCGGGGTATCTCCGGAGTAGAAGCGGGGTTCGACAGGGTAAAAGGGGACTATATGGGGATGCTGGCCACCGTGATCAACGGACTGGCATTGCAATCTGCCTTCGAATCAGCAGGGAAAAAAGCGAGGCTTTTCACGGCCATCCGGATGGAACCTGTGGCTGAGTTCTACTATAAACCCAGGGTGATCGAGGCCCTGGAAGCTGGTGAAATTGTGATCTTCTCGGGAGGAACCGGCAATCCCTACTTCACCACAGACACTGCCTCAACCCTTCGTGCGGTGGAGATGGAGGCCGATGTGATGCTGAAAGGCACCCGGGTGGACGGGGTCTACACCACCGATCCGGAGAAGAATCCGGAAGCTGAAAAATACGATGAGTTAACATTTGATAAAGCGCTTCAGAAGGAGTTACGCATCCTTGATCTAACAGCATTCACCATGTGCAAGGAGAACGACCTTCCCATTATCGTGTTCAATATGAATGAGAAAGGGAATCTGAAAAAGCTAGTTTCGGGTGAAAAAGTTGGTACTTTAATTAAAAATTAGATAAATTACGCACGCTTAACAACCCCGGTAATCATGAATGAAGATGTCCAGCTGATATATGACATGACCAAGGAGCGGATGGAAAAAGCCATTGAGCACCTTGATAATGAGCTGATGCGAATCAGAGCAGGAAAGGCAAATATCCATATTCTGGATGGAATCATGGTGGATTATTATGGTACGCCAACCCCCCTGAACCAGGTATCAAACATCAGTACACCTGATGCCAAGACCATCATGATCCAGCCCTGGGAAAAGACTATGATCGAGCCAATTGAAAAGGCTCTGATGACCTCAAACGTGGGCATCACCCCGGCAAACAATGGCGAAGTGATCCGGCTTGGCATCCCCCAGCTTACCGAAGAGCGACGCAGGGACCTGGTGAAGCAGGTAAAAGGAGAAGGGGAGAATGCCAGGGTAAGTGTTCGAAACGCCCGCAGGGATGCCAATGATGAATTCAAACAGATGCAGAAAGACGGCCTGTCGGAAGATGAGGCTAAATCTGCCGAAGATGGTGTTCAGAAGCTGACCGACGAATTCACTGAAAAAGTGGAGAAGACCGTCGATGCCAAGGAAGAGGACATCATGACCATCTAAATAGAGTCTGTCCATAAAGTCCGCTAACTGCGTTATGCTCGACTAACAAATCAGTCATTTACATAAAAATGACCGACTTTATAGACGGACACTAAATACATCATTATATAGCTTCCTGCTCCTTTCTGACATTAAAAAGATCCAACCTTCAAAATATGAAATATCTACTACCGATTATTATGGCTACTCTTGCGCTGACTTCGTGTGGCGTAGAGACCATTGAAGTATACCATCTGCCTAAATACCTGATCACTTTTGGGGAGTACCAATTGAGAGACACCACTGAAATTGAGTACTCTGAAAATAGAGTGATCAAAACTACACATGGGATTTGGGAGACAAATTACTATTACAACGCGTCAGGAGAGCTGGACTCAACTGGTTCGATAAGAAATGGATCGGATGAATACCCCTTGATGAGATACACCTACAATAACGGCAAATTGGTGAAGAGTGCATTAATCGAAACAGATCCTGTCAGTGGCCAGAAGGATGAATTTATGACTTTTGAATATCAATACTATGGAGACACTCTAATAACTGAGTTACAAAGCGAAAAATATTATGATGAAAGAACGTTAGAAGAGATGTTTTTTAACGCAGCAGGTAACATCTCTTTGGTCCGGAAATATAGCTCTCCTTCCCTTGGAAGTGAGATGATACATGGCGCTAACATCCACTATACTTATGACAATAATCACACCTTTTCTTCAGATGTGCATCATGCCAGAATACTGGGGGAGTGGAACTCAAATAATGTAATCTCTTCGGAAAAGACAACACCCGAAGGGGAAGTTTTCAATTCGCAAGAGTTTCGGTACATCTATGATAACCACGATTTTCCGGTTGTCAAACTACGGAATAACGATACCATCGAGAAATATGTTTACTATTAAACAACATTCTCTTGCCGGATTGACCTGGGAACAGCTCCTGATCACATATCCAGTATTCTGAATATTTCTGAGAAATCTGGTGAAAGAATAATCTCCGTACGACGGTTTTTTCTCCTTGCTTCAGTCGTATGGGCGGGATCGACAGGCAGGAATTCCCCCCTGCCGGCAACGGTGATGCGTGTGGGTTCAACATGTGAACCATCCAGCAGGATCCTGACTATGGAGGTGGCACGCATTACACTCAAATCCCAGTTATCCTTGATAGCAGAGCCTTTTCTAAAGGGCACATCATCGGTATGGCCCTCAATCATAATGTTGATATCGGGGTTATTGCCCAGTACAACCGCCAGCTGCCTAAGCGCTTTTACCCCATTGGGATCCACAACCGTGCTTCCCGATTTAAAAAGAAGTTTCTCTTCCAGCGAAACATAGACCTTCCCGTCCTTCCTGGTTACCGTTAGCCCCTGACCTTCGAAACCCATCAACGCATCAGCCACTTTGGTTTTCAGGTCATCAAGGACCCTGTCCTTTTCGTAGAGCATCTTCTCCATCTCCATCAGCCGGGCATTCCTGCTCTCCAGTTCTGCCTGGAGCCTGTTTACATCCATCTTCTGCTGATTCACACTCGACTCCAGCTGTTTCAGCAGCTGCTCTTTGCGGGTAACCTCCTCCTGGGTAGTCTGCAACTCATTCAGTAGTCTGCGTGTCTCCCTTGCATTCCCGCGCAACAGCGCCTCGTGGGTCGATTCCAGGTCCGAATACCGGCGCTCAAGCTCACCGATCTCTTTTTCCAGTTCTTCCACCTGCTTATAGATTCTGATGCTGTCTTTAATCAGCTGCTCCTGCTGCGTTTCCACCTTGTCAATCTTCCCCTTCATCTCCCGGTTCTCAACAGTCAGGTATTCATTCTCCTTCATAAGGTCATCCCGCTCAACCTGAATAGAATTACTCTTTTTCGACAGCTGGGTAAATTCACTGGAGGGTACACAAGATCCCAGAAGGGATGCACCGATTATTATAATTAAGATTTTGTTCATGTATCAAGAATTTTTCTTCCTCTTATGGATCGTTCATCACAACTATAACGTGATTATTTCGGACAAATTACACAAAATAAAAGGTCCGTATCTTCCGTTTTTTCACCATGCCCTTTTAAGATATTAACAAACCAATTAATTCGTACCTTTGCACCAGAAAAAAAGAGTGATGGAGAATACTCCGGAGGACTATAAACTTCTAAGAACCATTCAGGGTCCGGCTGACATGAAAACGCTCAAGCCGGAACAACTGATACAGCTCAGCAAAGAGCTGAGAGAGTTCATTATAGAGGTTGTCTCTTCCAATCCCGGCCACTTTGGCGCCAGCCTCGGGGTGGTGGAACTTACAGTGGCTCTTCACCATGTTTTTAATGCGCCATACGACCAGATCGTGTGGGATGTGGGGCACCAGGCCTATGGACATAAAATTCTGACCGGCCGACGGGACGTTTTTCACACCAACCGCAAATATGGAGGCATCAGCGGATTTCCAAAACCTTCCGAAAGTGAATACGACTCCTTCGGGGTGGGTCATGCATCTACCTCTATCTCTGCAGCCCTGGGCATGGCCGCGGGATATGATTCCCAAAAAGAGAACGACCGTCAGGTGGTGGCTGTGATCGGAGACGGATCACTAACCGGCGGAATGGCTTACGAAGCCCTGAACAATGCCGGGAATGCAGGAAAGAACATGCTTGTAATCCTTAATGACAACCACATTGCCATCGACCCGAGTGTAGGGGCCATGAAAGATTACCTGCTCGATATCACCACATCGAAGGCATACAACAAGGTGAAAACCGATGTCTGGAATCTGCTGGGATTTCTGAGTAAGGTCACCCCCAATGCCAGGCACTATGCTCAGAAAATAGAGAATGCCATTAAATCCATTGTCCTCAAACAGAGCAACCTGTTTGAATCATTGAACTTCCGCTATTTCGGTCCGGTTGATGGCCATGACGTAATGCACCTGACCGACGTACTACAGGACATCAAAGAGATTCCCGGTCCCAAACTGCTGCATGTTGTCACCCAGAAGGGAAAGGGATTCGCAAAGGCCGAAGAGAACCAGACAGCATTCCACTCACCCGGAAAGTTCAACATGCATACCGGGGAGATGATCAGGAAGTCTTATGACAAACCTCAACCTCCCCTGTTCCAGGATGTATTCGGGGAGACCATCCTTGAACTTGCCCGGACCAACAAGAAGATCGTCGGGATCACGCCGGCCATGCCAACAGGTTCTTCCCTGAAAATCATGATGGACGAGATGCCCGACCGCACCTATGATGTGGGTATCGCAGAGCAACATGCTGTGACCTTTTCGGCCGGACTTGCTGCTTCGGGAATGGTGCCATTCTGTAGCATCTATTCATCTTTTATGCAACGGGCATATGACCAGGTGATCCACGATGTGGCCATTCAAAACCTGCCGGTGGTATTATGTGTCGACCGGGGCGGATTGGTGGGATCAGATGGAGCTACCCATCACGGGGCCTATGACCTGGCCTACTTCAGGTGCATTCCGGATATGGTGATCTCCTCACCCATCAATGAGGTTGATTTGCGGAACCTGATGTATACCGCACAACTGCATCCTTCCGGTCCATTCGTGATCAGGTATCCCCGGGGCAGGGGTGTGACCGTCGACTGGAAACAACCCTTCAGTAAGCTGGAGATCGGAAAGGGAGAGCAGCTGACAAAGGGTACCGATCTGGCCATCCTCTCGCTGGGCCCCATAGGCAATGAAGCGGTGCGTGCCATCGACCTGTTGAAAAAGGAGAACATCAGCGTGGCCCATTATGACATGCGCTTTCTTAAGCCGCTGGATCATAATCTGTTGCAAGATGTATTCTCCAGGTTTGATAAAGTGATCACTGTGGAAGATGCATCCATTGTCGGCGGACTTGGCAGTGCAGTTATTGAATACATCAACGACCACAACCACAAAGTCAAAGTACACCGCCTTGGTATCCCTGACCGGTTTGTGGATCACGGCACCCAGGAGGAGTTATACCGGGAGTGCGGTTATGATGCAGAGGGAATCGCTGCTGCTGCAAGAAAAATGGCGGACTCCAAGATCCTCACCAGGGCCATTTAGTCTCAGGATATTTTTCTCGTCTC
>JBDLIQ010000170.1:0-5436 GCA_039714775.1 Bacteroidota bacterium | reverse complement strand
AATCAAGCGTATTGTATACAATAAATACTATATGTACGTTTGTTGGTCTGTTCTCGGAAAATGAGATTAACCATACCATTGATCCTCCTGGTTCTGTCTGCGCCTCTCCTTCGCGGACAGGAAAACAGGCCTGCAATTCAGGCCCTGCATATTGATGAAACCATCCGGATCGACGGGGCGCTGACAGAAGAGGTCTGGTTTCAGGCCGACTCAATATACCAGTTCAGAGCGGTGGAACCGGTTGTTAACGCTTCCCCCTCACAACAGACTATTGTCAGGATTCTCGCCGATTCGAAAAGCATTTATGTGGGGGTCATCTGTTACGATGATCAGCCGGAAAGTATTGTCTCGTTTTCAAAAGCCAGGGACAGGCAGCTTAAAGATGAGGACAATATCAAGATTGTTCTGGATCCCTACCTGGATGGCAGGAACGGTTTCATCTTCTCCATCAATCCTTATGCAGCAAGGTATGATGCCATCGTCTCATATAATGGAGAAGGCGAGAACGACAACTGGGATGGTATATGGGATGCACGTACATCACTAACAGGGTACGGATGGGTTGCAGAGATCAGGATTCCCGTAAGTTCATTAACCTTTAAGAAAGGTCTTAAAAGTTGGGGATTCAATATCGAAAGAAGGGTACAGAGAGATATTGAAGTAAGCAGATGGGCCGCAATCAGTCAGGATTACAGGATGGGCCAGACCATTCATGCCGGGATTCTTACGAACCTGCCTGATTTTAATCTGGGTGTCGGGATGACCCCTTCCCTCTCATCTGTTGTGAAGATATCTCACAACAAGGGCGAACAAGCAGTCGGGGAATTTAAACCCAGTTTCGACCTGCTACAGAGAATCACTCCGGATATTACTGCCCAGGTTACCCTGAATACAGATTTTGCTGAGACGGAGGTGGATGCCCGTCAGACCAACCTGACCAGGTTTCCGATCCTCTATCCGGAAAAGAGGCAATTCTTCCTTGAGGGTGCTGATATCTATGATTTCGGGTTGGGCCTTGGACGAAGCTTCATGCCCTTTTTCAGCAGAAGAATCGGGTTGAACGACGGAGCAGAGGTGCCTGTCAGGTGGGGCGTAAAAGTAAACGGCAAGCTGAACAGAACCCATTTCGGAGTGCTGGCCAATGAAACCGCAGCGTTGGAGAACATCGCTCCCAATTCAACCATGGGAGTCGCCCGGATCAAACAGAATATCCTTAAGGAGTCCTCATTTGGATTGATATCTACCCTGGGAGATCCTGACGGGCTTACAAACAGCTGGATGGCTGGTGCCGACTTTACCTACCAGACTTCAGAGTTTCGAAAAGATAAGAACCTGATGGTTGGAGTATGGGGACTCTATAATAACAGAGAGGATCTTTCAAGTGACCGGTCAGCATTCGGTTTAAAAATAGATTATCCAAACGATCTCTGGGATATTGCTTTGGTTTACCGGAGAATTGGCGATGATTTTGATCCGTCGCTTGGTTTTGTTCCACGCAAAGGGATCCATTTAATCTCCTTCGGTGCCGACTACATGCCCAGGCCTGAAAACCGCATGATAAGGCAACACCTGGTGGAGTCCAGATTTACCCTTTATACCGATCTGGATGGGGATTGGGAAAGCTATGATCTGTTTACAGCCCCTGTCCATTTTCTGCTTGAGAGTGGTGACAGGTTTGAATTCAATATCAGGCCACAGGGTGAGCACCTGACTGAACCGTTCGAAATATCCGACGGGGTGGTGATTGACCAGGGACCATACCACTGGATGAGGTACAGGCTCGAGTTTGAGACAGCAAGTAAACGTCGCATCAATGGCCAGGCCACCTGGTGGTTTGGAGGATTTTACGGGGGCAACCTGGATCAGATCGAGTTAGAGCTCTCCCTGCGCCCCATATCCTCCCTGATACTTGAGATGAGTTATGAGAGAAACATGGGAGATTTGATTCATGGGAGTTTTACCCAGGATCTGGTCGCCTCACGCATACTGGTCAATATGACATCAAATCTGAACCTGAGCAGCTATATACAATATGATACGGACTCAAAATCCGTGGGGTCATACTTCAGGTTCCGATGGACCTTCACGCCAAGAGGAGATCTTTTTCTTGTATATAAGCACAATATGATGAACGACATCACCGACAGGTGGGATTATGAATCGAGTCAATTCATTATTAAGCTCAGGTATGGTTTGTGGATTTGATACCGGTTCTATACTTCACATAATGTGACAAACTCCCCGGGCTCATGGCCGGAAGGAAATCTGGCACCATAACAACTCTTTTATCCTCATTTTCATATCATTCATAAAAATCCCACAATCCTTATAATGCCAGCTTGCCAATAAGAATTATCTTCATGCATAAACCTTAAACTTAAGACTATGAAAATTATTAAGATTTTTGCCGCGGCAACATTTGCCCTGGTATTGAATGCATGCGAAATGGATCAAATGGATCAGGAGCTCATCAACAATCCATTTGACGAAGCTGCGATTTCATTAGAAAACATTCCTCTTCACAAATCATTTATTATCATCTCAAAAAGTAATACCCTGCCGGACGGGTTTGATGAGGTGATCGCTTCAGCCAATGGTACATTAGTTAATGCCATCCCGGGTATTGGGATTGCCCGTGTGGATTCAGAAGATCCCGACTTTATGGCAAAAGTGACAAATATTACAGGGATCAGTGCGGTGGTTCCCAACCTGAAATCACAATACATCGACCCCAATATGAGATCTCAGGAATTCCTTCCTGCAGAAGAGGAGACAGAGAAGAGTAATAAGGGAAAACCAAGGAAAAAATCTGCCAGCATCAGCGATTTCTATTTTGCTTTGCAGTGGGGTCCCGATGCCATTGACGCTCCTGAGGCATGGGAAGCCGGATATAGAGGTGACGGTGTAAAAGTGGGAGTCCTGGATACCGGATTTGATCTTGATCATCCGGACCTCGCTCCAAACATCTCTGATCTGAGCTATGACTTTACCGGAGAGGGTCTGCAGTATTCATTGGGCGATGTATTCAGTCACGGAACACATACAGCCGGGATAATTGCTGCCGCTGAAAACGGATTCGGGACAATAGGCATTGCACCAGAAGCCGAACTGGTGCTGATCAAAGTCCTTTATGACGAAGGTTATGGCTATTTGTTCGATATACTTAACGGAATCATCTATGCCGCATTGGTTGATGTTGATGTAATCAATATGAGCATCGGTTCCACATTTGAGAAGAGTGGAAATGCTGAAGATGGTTATAGTGCAGCTGATGCTGCCTGGTACAAGAACATTTACGAACGGGCCATTGCATTTGCATACCAGAACGGAACCACAGTGATCGCCTCTGCGGGTAATGAGGCAATCGACTATGACCATAGTGCTGACTTAATGCACATGCCATCAGGTGCTGCACATGCGCTTTCAATATCCTCGACAGCACCCATCGGATGGGCTGCCAATCCGTTGACCAATCTTGACATGTTTGCCTCAACATATTCAAATTACGGCCAGTCAACCATCGATTTTGCTGCACCGGGAGGCAACTACGCATATGCATTTACACCCGGAGGCTATGATTTGTGTACTGTGGGTGGTGTAACGCATTACTGCTATGTATTTGATTTTGTTTTTAGCACCGGAAATGGAGGCTGGTACTGGAGCGTAGGAACAAGTATGGCCGCACCGCATGCTGCCGGTGTTGCAGCACTGATCGTTGAAAAGAACGGCGGATCGATGGCACCAGGGGATGTAAAGGAGGCACTGCTGGATTCATCCGATGACCTGGGAAAACCGGGGAATGATGATTTCTACGGTATGGGTCGCGTCAATGCACTTAAAGCTGTCTCGAATTAGCACAAGTACCTGCAAGAAAACTCAGTCTCTAACGAAATTATTGGCGTTTTCTTGCAGAGACTATCTAAAAGTGAGGAGATTCTGCAACAAGCGTAATATCAAAGGCTGACACTGGAGGATCTCCCCGCCAACCATCCTGTGGAATATGCGATCTGAAGGTTATAACCACCAGTCTCGGCATCCAGGTCGATCATCTCTCCGGCAAAATAGAGTCCGGATACCAGTTTAGACTCCATTGTTTTTGAGGAGATTTCATTGGTGGAGACACCCCCTGCCGTAATGATGGCCTCCTTAAAGGAGCGGTGATCCCTGATTTCAAACCGGAAGTCTTTCATCAGATTCCGAATTCTCCTGCGCTCTTTTGACGAAACCTGGTGACCCTCCTTTTCAGGATCAATTCCAACAATTTCCATAAAAACAGGGATCATCGATGCAGGCAGCCAGTTTCGGAAAAGATTAGAGATCCTCTTCTTTCCGGATTCATCCAGATCCCGAAGCAGTCGTGCATCCAGCTTTTGATCATCAAGAGCAGGTTTCAGATCAATTGAGACTTCAACCCTGTTCTTCTGATGTAACGCATCAACCACCATTCGACTCAGGGTAAGTATAATTGGACCCGACAGTCCAAAATGGGTAAAGATCATCTCCCCAAAACCGGCTCCACTTTTTTTATCATTTACCCAAACAGTTGCCCGTACATTTTTCAGGGTGAGGCCCTGTATCTGCCGGACAATATCGCCATCCGTTACCAGGGAGACCAGGGAAGGCCTCACTCTCTCAATAGTGTGTCCCATTGACCGGGCCAGTTCATAACCTTCCCCATTGGATCCTGTGGCCGGATAGGATTTCCCTCCGGTAGCCATGATGACTTTACCAGCCCTGAACTCCTGTCCATTGGCCTGAACCCCTTTTATGATGTGATCTTCAGCAATCAGCTTTTCCACCCTCTCTCCACAGCGAATCTCCACCTTCAGTTCATTAACCCACTTCAGCAGGGCCGATAATACATCTGCAGACCTGTTGCTGGTGGGAAAGTAGCGACCACCCCTCTCGAGGGTAGTATCTACTCCGTATTTATGAAGTAATTCGAGAATTTCATTAGAAAAAAAATGGCTGAATGCACTGCGAAGAAAACGGCCATTGGGATAGACATGCTTGATGAATTCACCCACATCTGAATCATTGGTAACATTGCATCGCCCTTTTCCTGTAATCAATAGTTTCCTGCCCTCCTGTCTCATCTTTTCCAGAATAAGCACCCTGCCACCCTCCTCCGAGGCGCTTCCCGCAGCCAATAATCCGGCAGGCCCTGCTCCAACAACAATAACATCAAATTCTTCCATGTGATACAAAGGTACTTTATTGATTTTGCTGCATTCTGTAATCCACAATGGTGATGATCAGGGTGGAGGCCAGAACCAGAACGCCACCGGTTAAAGCATGTATATGAAGCCTCTCCCCAAGCCAGATTGCAGCAATCGGAAGCCCGAAGAATGTGATCAGGTAATTGGACAGAGCTACCTGTATTGCATCCAGAATCTTCAGGGCCTTAAAGAAGAGCACCATGGAGAGGAAATTGTG
>JBDLIQ010000169.1:0-5613 GCA_039714775.1 Bacteroidota bacterium | reverse complement strand
CCAATAGGGTTCAACTTCCCAGTGCCCCTCCAGATTGTTGCGCGTATCCTCAAGAAATTGACTCATTTTGCGACGCTCTTCGTCCGACATCCGGAGTCCCGGTACGGACGCAGAATCTGCTGAAGCAGGCACCAGGGTAAACAGGGTGCCTTTTTTTGTGACTGGTTTGTAGACCCAGAGAGGAAGATATCCGAAACTGGAAATTTCAACAGTTTCCACCTCTCTGTCACCCCTGTCACTCATGTCACCGGCCGAAGTCCCTGTCACGGCGAAGCCTGTTACCCCCCTGTCACTGCTGTCACCTCTGTCACCCCTGTCACTGCTGTAACTGCTGTCACCCGTCACTGGGCGAAGCCCCCTGTCACCACTCACCCTTTTCACCAATTCAAGTTCAAAGGCAATTCCCCCGTCCCTGTACCTGGTTCGCTGGTTCGAAATAAGGTTTCCCATGGAGTAGGCCACCAGATTCCCTTTTCCTTCTCCACGAATGGGTTGTACCACATGGGGATGTGATCCGATAATAACATCTGTGCCATGTTCGAAGAGAAATGAAGCAAGCGCGCGTTGCTGATCACTTTCTGTGCGTTGATACTCATTGCCCCAGTGCATGGTCACAAGAATAAAGTCAGGTTCGGCCGAGGCAGCTTTGACAAGGTCCCGGTGCATGAGTGCTGTATCGATGCGGTTGACAATCACCGGTGGTGTCACCTTCAACCCATTGGTCCCATAGGTGTAGTTTAGCAGGGCGATCCGAATCCCGTGTTTCTCCACCACCAGAGGGTAATGGAGCGAACGTTTGTCCGGACCTGTAAAGGTTCCAGTATGTAGGATCCCCCTGCGATCGAGCTGATCAAGGGTCCTTTCCAATCCCGCCACTCTTCTGTCAAATGCATGGTTGTTGGCAGTAACCAGGATATCAAATCCTGCCTCCTTCAGGGCATCTGCCAACTCATCCGGGCTTGAGAATTGCGGATATCCTTTGAATGGCGGACCTGCCAGGGTGACCTCCAGGTTCCCGATAACCAGGTCGGCATCCGTCAGGTATGGCTCCAGGTACTGGAAACATGGCTGATAATCATATCCTGAATCCCCGGTGGCAAGTGCAGAAGCGATCTGGGTATCATGTCCCATGATGTCACCCATAAAGACCAGCTTGAGACAGGCTTCATGTGCCACAGGTGGAAGTTCCTGGGCCGAAACAACACAGGAGATTGAAATAGTTACAAAGAGTAGCCAGATGCGAATCATATCACTTGCAATTGGCTAAATATAGTGATTTCCCGGTTTAGGAAACGGCGTTACCAGCTTCCGCCTGCTCCGCCTCCGCCGAAGGAGCCACCTCCGCCTCCTGAGAATCCTCCGAATCCTCCTCCACTACCCGAAGAGAAATTTCCCCAACTGCCCGAGTGACGGTTGCCAGATCCCGACATCATGCCCAGTGCAATCCAGAGTGGCAGGTTGCTGCGGCCCATGCCTGTACTTCTTCCACGTGATCTGAAAAGAAGCGAGAAGATGATAAACATAAATATGAGACTTCCAATGGTAGATCCCCCCCTGGAAGATGTCTGCTTCCGGTACTCATCTGCAGTGAATTGTCCTTCCAGCAGAGATATTAGTACGTCCGTAGCCGCATCGATCCCTGCAAAGTACTCCCCGTTCTTAAAGTTGGGAATGATCTCATGATCTACGATACGGCCTGCAAGGACATCGGTCACAAACTCCTCATTGCCATATCCTGTGGCAATATACATGTCCCTGTCCAGCATGTCCACCAGGACCACCACTCCGTTATCCTTACCCTTCTGTCCCACACCCCAGGCCTCTCCGATCATGGGGGCCAGCATGGAAGCCGGATAGCCATCATTCTGGTCAATGGTAACTACAAAGATCTGGGTAGAGTTCCTCTGTTCGAATCCATTCAGTTTCTGGTCAAGTTGCGAAACCTCAGCCGCACTGAACAGATTGGCATAGTCGTTGACCCATGATTTCGGAGTGCCGGGTACGGGCAGCTTATCCTGAGCCACGCTCCATACAGGTAGCAGGAACAGGAGAAATATTGCAAGTGTAATCTGTCTCTTTATCATGACTCTCCTCCAAATGATATATCATCCGACAACTCGTTCACATCATCATCCTGGTATGGAAAGTGCTCCTTCAGCTGTTCTCCTGCCATTAGGATCCCCTCCTGCAGTCCTGTTGCGAAATCTCCTTCACTAAAACTGGCCAGCATCTTCTCCTTGATGTTGTCCCAGAAATCGTCGGGGGTGACTGCATTGATTCCCGCATCTCCAAGAATGGCAAATTTGTGTTCCTTCACGGCAAGATAAAAAAGCACACCGTTTCGCTGCTCGGTTTTCTGCATCTCCAGTTTCCCGAACCACCAGGCGGCACGGTCCATCACATCTTCACGACAATGGTTGTCAATGTGGACCCTGATCTCTCCCGAAGTGTTGAGTTCTGCCTCTTGCACAGCTGATTTGATCAGTGCCTTTTCCTCGTTGGAAAAAAAATTGATTGCATTCATTTTGAAAAGAAAAATTAACTCCGTTTATTTCAAAGAAAAATTAACTCCGTTTATTTTGTTCCACTAAAATTCAACAACGGGAGCAGTTTCACTTCCGGCAACGGCCTCAAAGTAACCCTTCTGGTCAAATCCGGTGATGCCTGCGATCACACTGTTGGGGAATTTTCGGATGGTGGTGTTGTATCCCCGGGTGATCTCGTTGAATTTGCGACGTTCTACCGCAATGCGGTTTTCCGTGCTTTCAAGCTGATGCTGAAGATCCATAAAATTTTGATTTGCCTTGAGATCCGGGTAACGCTCTATGGTCACCATCAGTCTTGAAAGTGCTGAACTCAATCCGTCCTGTGCCTGCTGGAAAGCAGCAAGTGACTCCGGGGTGATATTGGTCGGATCGATGGTCACGCTGGTGGCCTTGGCCCTTGCTTCGATGACCTGAGTCAGGGTCTCCTGTTCGTGTTCGGCATATCCTTTTACCGTGTTTACAAGGTTGGGGATCAGATCGGCCCGACGCTGGTATACATTTTCCACATTTGCCCACTGACCTGTCACTCCCTCTTCCATGGTGACAAATCCATTGTACCGGCGTACTCCCCAGAGTACGGCCAGCAGTACGATAATTCCTATGATAATCCAGGTTCTGTTCTTCTTATTCATTTTCCTCTGTTTTTTCGATGTTCGTTGTTTGTAATATTTACAACAGGCAAAAATAGAAAAAGTCGCACCATCTTTAGCACAGTTGGTAAAATATCGGTGAAAATTCGATGAAGGAAAATTTTGTATTATTTTTGGCGTTGTTTTAAAACTGTTTCAATCCACATTTGATTATCGTCACAACCCGCAAGGATGCTCTTTAATTCATTCATATTCCTGGTTTTCGGAGCGCTCTTTTTTCTGCTACTCTATTTTATCAGGAGATCCGGGAGTCATCAATTCAGGTGGGGTTTTCTGGTTGCAGCATCCTTTTTCTTTTACGGATGGTGGGACTGGCGTTTTCTGTTCCTGATCCTGACCAGTGGCTTTATCGACTATTTCGGTGCGCTTGGTATCCACCGGTTCCCTAACCGTAAGAAACTTTTCCTGGTGCTATCCCTTCTGGGCAATGTGGGATCCCTGGCTGTTTTCAAATACTCCGGTTTTATTGCAGAGAACCTGGACCGTCTTATGGAACTGGCAGGAATGGGAATGAGGTTGTCTGATAATATCCCGGAATTTATGCTCCTGCTGCCGGTGGGGATAAGTTTCTACACTTTTCAGTCCATGAGCTATACCATTGATGTGTATCGCGGATCGTTGAAACCTACCCGCAGTGTACTGCACTTTTTTGCATACCTCTCTCTCTTTCCCCAGCTTGTGGCCGGACCTATTGTCAGGGCAAGGGACCTGATGCCTCAGCTGAAGGTACTGCGACCCACCAATGAGCTTGAGCGGTGGAATGGATTCAAGCTGATTATCATCGGTTTCTTCAAAAAAGTCGTGCTTGCAGATAACATTGCTCCCATGGTTAACTCGGGTTTTGCCAACATTCACCTGACCGACAATGGTCCCTTCTGGTGGATGGTTATCATCGGATTTGCATTCCAGATCTATTTTGACTTTAGCGGATACTCAGATATTGCCAGGGGGCTTGCCAAATGGATGGGGCTCCATTTCAGGCTCAACTTTAACCATCCGTATCATTCCCGGTCCCTGAGGGAATTCTGGACAAGGTGGCATATTTCGCTATCCACCTGGTTCAGGGATTATGTCTACATCCCCCTGGGTGGTTCAAGAAGAGGACGCTTGTATGCATACCTTTTTATGTGGATCACCATGGTGGTAAGCGGACTTTGGCATGGGGCTGCGTGGACTTTTATTATCTGGGGTGCCCTGCATGCGCTTTACATCTCTCTTGAACGATTGACCCACTGGCCTCAAATCCTGAAGCGACTGCCGGGTGGTGGACTGATCTCTATCCTGATCACCAATGTGCTTGTACTGGTGGGGTGGGTGTTCTTCAGAGCAGATAGCTTTGGTGATGCCATGAAGATCCTTGCGGACATGTTTCGATGGGGTGGGGAGGGAGCCTTTGTGATCAATGATGAGATCCGGAATGGAATGGTATGGCTCTCCGTCAGCCTGTTGATCGAACTCATTACATTTTTCAGGTTCAAACCGCATCTTTACCTTCCCAAACGGATGCGCCGGGTAAGCGATATGGTCTATGTGTTGCTGATGTTGCTGGCATGCATATACCTGAGAGGGGAAGGCAATGTATTTATCTATTTCCAGTTTTGACCATGCCGAAAAGAAGAATCCCATATGTTTTTGTGATCGCTGCCCTGTTGGCAATCCCTTTTTTCTACCTGAGGGATGAGATGGATACGGAGGAGATCAAAAAACACCGGCACTGGATCGCTAAAACCCGGAACAGCGAAACGTATGCTATTGTATTCGGGGGCGATTCCAGGGTATTCCGGGGCATCTCTCCTGAACATTTTACAGCGGAATTCAGCGGATGGGAGGCTTTTAATTATGCCTATTGGGCCAATGGATACGGGAAGGATTACCTGGAAGGGATAGAATCGAAGATTGATACCGCATCTGAATTGCGGATGATCGTCCTGGGAGTCACACCCCATTCACTGACCCGCAAGACCGCCCGGAGTGCACATTACCACTGGGAGAAGAGCAGGTCGAAGGAGCATGTACTTCAGAGCCTTTATCTTTCGAAGGTACAGGAGATCTTTGCACCATATGATGCCATTGAACTTCAGGAGAAGTTAACGGGGAAATCAAAACCTAACAACTACCGGATTACCTACCACGAGAACGGTTGGGTGGAATCGTACTGGATTGTACCCGACACCAGCCAGGCATCAAGGTCCTATAAGAACCTGTTTACAGATGATCCGGTGAGTGAAGAGGTCATTGCAGGACTCCTGGATTTTGTGGAACGATGGAGGGCAATGGGGATTTATGTGGTGGGATTTCGTCCGCCTACCTCCCACACCATCAGGCAGTACGAACACGAACGGGGTGGATTTTCGGAAGCCGGTTTTGTGGAGCAGTTCACCGGTGCAGGGGGTATCTGGATCCCTATCTCACCGGAT
>JBDLIQ010000168.1:0-5824 GCA_039714775.1 Bacteroidota bacterium | reverse complement strand
ATAGTTAGAGGTGAAATTGAGAAGGTACATAAAAGGCGACAGGATTATCTGGATGGTGATATTGATCCTCCTGGTGATCTCTCTTCTGTCGGTCTACAGCTCCACAGGGTCGCTGGCCTACCAGCACCGGGAGGGGAATACCTTCTTCTACCTCTTCAGACAACTGAAGTTTATTCTCCTGGGTCTGCTGATCATCTTTTTTGTGCACCTGGTGCCCTATCGCGTTTTCAGCCGGGTTTCGGGTGTGGTCCTCTACCTGGCCATTCCCCTGTTAATCCTTACCCTGGTGGCAGGGAAGAACATCAATGAAGCCACCCGCTGGCTGCAGATTCCGGGCACCGGTCTGACCATCCAGACATCCGACTTTGCAAAGATCGCCCTGGTGATGTACCTGGCCAAAGTGCTATCGGTCAATCAGAACAACATCAGTAATTTCAAGGATGTATTTGGCAAGGTCTCCATGGCCATCATCCTGATCTGTGCGCTGATACTGCCGGCCAACTTCTCCACAGCTGCCATCCTGTTTGCAACCTCATTTTCACTCATGTTCGTGGGCCGGATTCCGGTGAAGTACCTGGCACTGATGGTCTTTACCGGTCTGTTTGCGCTCACTGTTTTTGTGGGAGGATCCCTTCTTCTGAACCAGGAGGGGCGGATCGCCACATGGAAGAACCGCATCGAGAACTATGCCTCCGGAGAGGGGGAAAGCTACCAGGCCGACCAGGCCAAGGTGGCCATTGTACAGGGTGGGCTGTTCGGGAAGGGACCCGGGAACAGCACACAGCGTAACCTGCTTCCCCATCCCTATTCAGATTTCATTTATGCCATCATCATTGAGGAGTACGGAAGCCTGCTGGGGGGGGTGTTTGTGCTTGCACTCTACCTGTGGCTCTTTTTCAGGGCGGGTATGATCATCCGCCGGAGCCGAAGCACATACGGGGCTTTCCTTGCCTTTGGCCTCTCCATGGGGCTGGTTCTTCAGGCTTTTGTAAACATGGCAGTGGCGGTGGGTCTGGTTCCGGTTACCGGGCAAACCCTTCCCCTGGTGAGTATGGGTGGCTCCTCCATCTTCTTCACCAGCATGGCCACCGGCATGATCCTTTCGGTAAGCTGGGGAACAAATGAGCTGGATAGTACCCAGTTAGATAGTAGCGAAGTTGAGGATAACGGTATTGATTTGACAGATACTGCCAGGGATGTTCAGCCGGCAGATAATAGAACAGAGTTTGAAGTAAATGGGTGAGCAGAAAACATACAGGATCCTCATTGGCGGAGGAGGTACCGGGGGACACGTATTCCCGGCCATCGCCATTGCCGATGCCATCAGGCAGACCCATCCGCAGTCGGAATTCCTCTTTGTGGGAGCCAGGGGGCGTATGGAGATGGAGAAGGTTCCTGAAGCCGGGTACCGCATTGAAGGATTACCCGTGGCCGGATTCCAGAGAAGACTTACCCTGAAGAACCTCTCCTTCTTCTGGAAACTTGCAGTCAGCATGGTGATATCCCGAAAGATTGTAAGGCAGTTCAGACCACACGTGGCCGTAGGCGTGGGTGGATATGCCAGCGGTCCGATCATTAAGGCAGCAGCCCGAAAGGGCATTCCCATCCTGATCCAGGAGCAGAACTCCTATGCGGGGGTTACCAACCGGTTGCTGGCCCGGTCGGCAGGAGCCATCTGTGTGGCCTATGAAAAGATGGAGCGCTACTTCCCGGCCGAAAAGATTGTGCTGACCGGTAATCCGGTCAGAAAAAACCTGGTCAGCCTTCATGGAGACAGGGCCGGTTCACTGGAGGAGTTCAAACTGGCAGCAGGTAAAAAAACCTGCCTGGTGGTGGGGGGCAGCCTGGGTGCCGGGAGTCTGAACCAGAGCCTGATAAGCGGATTGAAACAGGTCGGCAGGGAGGATGTGCAGGTGATCTGGCAATGCGGAAAACGTTATCATGAAGAGGTGGAGAGCGCTGTTGCTGAGAGCGGATTGAAGAACATCAGGGTGATGCCCTTTATAGCGAAGATGGAGCGTGCCTACAATGCAGCTGATCTGATCGTATCCAGGGCAGGAGCCATCACCATCTCCGAACTTTGTATCATCGGAAAACCGGCCATCCTGGTCCCCTCGCCCAACGTGGCCGAGGATCACCAGACCAGGAATGCCGAAGCACTGGCATTCCGCAATGCGGCCGTGATGGTTGCCGATCGCGAGGCTGGTGAGAAACTTGTGGCGAAGATGCTGGAGCTGCTGTTTGATGAGGTCCGGCAAGAGGAGCTCGTAAAAAACATTAAACAACTGGCCATTCCCGACGCAGCCGACAGGATTGCATCGGAGGTCATAAAACTGATGGAACAGGAATGACCCGGAAAAATCCCGATAGCCTCTATTTTGTTGGTGCCGGTGGCATTGGGATGAGTGCGCTTGCCCGCTATTTCCTGAGCCAGGGAAAGCAGGTGGCAGGATATGACCGTGTCTCCACGGCACTCACCGACCAACTGACCCGCGAGGGGATCGGAATACATTTTGAGGACAACCCGGCACTGATCCCGGATGCATTCCGCAATCCCGAACGAACCCTTGTGGTCTATACCCCGGCGGTCCCGGAGTCACACCATGAGCTAGGCTACTTCAGAGAGCATGGATTCAGTGTAGTAAAGCGTGCGGCTGTTCTGGGGGAGATCTTCAATGCCGGCAGGGGGATCGGGGTGGCAGGTACCCATGGGAAGACCTCCATCTCCACCATGCTTGCACACATTCTTCATCAATCGGAGCTGGGGTGCAATGCTTTCCTGGGTGGGATCAGCAAGAACAGCAGCAGCAATTTTTACCTGGATCCGGCCTCAAAGGTGATTGTCGCCGAGGCTGATGAATATGACCGCTCATTCCTTGCCCTCCATCCCGAGATTGCCGTCATCTCCTCCATGGATGCAGACCACCTGGATATCTATCACTCCAGGGAGAACATCATCAAGGGATTTGAATCCTATATCGCCCAGATCACGAAGGGGGGGAGATTGATCCGGAAGCTGGGACTCAACCTTGAGGTGCCAGGTCATGTGGAGCAATTTACCTATGATCTGGAGGATTCCGGTGCAGACTATTACACAAAAGAGCGAACCGGTGAGGGGATCGGAACCCGTTTTACACTGGTCACCCCAGATGGGGCCATTCCTGATCTCTACCTGGGGATTCCCGGATTGCTGAATGTCGAGAATGCGGTGGCAGCAATGGCTGTTGCCCACCAGTTGGGACTTTCGTCCACAGTGATTGCCAGAAATCTGTCGGCTTACCGGGGTGTGGAACGTCGCTTCGATGTAAAGGTTCAAACAAAGGGACAAATCTACATCGATGATTATGCCCACCACCCAGAGGAGATCAGGGCGTTCCTGGGTTCGATGAGGAGACTGTTTCCCGGGAAGAAGCTCACAGGGATCTTCCAGCCCCACCTTTTTTCGCGAACCCGGGATTTTGCGGAGGAATTTGCCAGGAGCCTTGAGCTGCTGGATGTACTGATCCTGATGGAGATCTATCCTGCCCGGGAGGAGCCCGTTCCCGGGGTAAGCGCCTCCCTGATCTTTGACAGGGTAAAGCTCAGTGAGAAGGTGCTGGTTTCAAAAGAGCAGCTACTCAGGGTACTTATGGAGCAGGAACCAGAACTGCTTGTAACCATGGGGGCGGGAGATATTAACCAGTTTGTGGCACCCATCAAAAACTGGATGGAGAAGAGATCATGAAGAGGATCACAAAAATATTGACATGGATAGCAATTGCCGCATGGTTTGTGCTGATCATGGGCTTTGTCTCCGGGCAATCGGAGGAGGTGCTCTGTAACCGCATTGAAGTGATCCTGGACGATACCCTTGATAACCGTTTTGTTACCCCCGGCGATATAAGGTCCATTGTGGAATCCTCCGGTTCACAGCTCCAGGGATACCCGCTTTCCGGGATCAACACAAGGGAGCTTGAGCAGCTGATCGAAAAGAACCTGTACATCAGGAATGCCGAGGTGAGCAAAGAGATCTCCGGCAAACTGGAGGTGCAGGTGGAACAACGGGTACCTCTGGTCAGGATCATGCCTGAAGGAGAGAGGGGTTTTTACCTCGACAGGGAAGGAGTGGTCCTCCCGCTGTCGGATCAGTTTTCACCGCTGATCATGCTTGCATCGGGCCATATTTCAAATCCGGGCCCGGAGGGAGAGATGTCAGCAAGGCTTATGGAGATCCACAGCTTCTGCAGCTACCTGTCGGGTCATGAATTCTGGAGTGACCAGGTGGTGCAGCTCTATGTGAACAGCAAAGGGGAGTATGAATTGATTCCCCGTGTGGGTGCCCACCAGATCCTGTTGGGTAGCCTGGATGAGTGGGAAAGAAAATTGCATAACCTGGAGCTTCTCTATGTACAGGGCCTCTCCAGAAAAGGTTGGAACAGTTATGAAACGATCAATTTGAAATATACGAATCAAGTAATATGTACTAAACGGTAAAACTATGGCAACAAAAGGAAAAATTGTAGCTGCGGTTGACATTGGGACCACGAAGATCGTGAGCCTGGTGGGGCAGATGAATGAACAGGACAAGCTTGAGGTCCTGGGCATCAGCCAGACCGCATCCAAAGGGGTCAAACGGGGGGTTGTTCTCAATATCGAGGAGACCGTCAATGCGATTCAGACCACCACTGAGGCGGCAGTGGAACAATCGGGTATTAAGTTCAGCGAGGTCTTTGTTGGGATCGCCGGACAGCATATCAAATCGGTACGGCACAGGGGATATATCAACAGGGATTCCTACGAGGATGAGATCACCCGTGATGATCTTCAGAATCTCATCGATGACATGCGTAAGATCCCGGTCGACATGGGTGAAGAGATTATCCATGTGTTGCCCCAGAGCTATGTTGTGGACAATGAGACCGGGGTGAAAAACCCGGTGGGAATGTTTGGAAAGCGGCTCGAAGCCAACTTCCACATCGTGATTGGTCAGACCTCCTCGGCCCGGAATATCGGAAAATGCATCAACAGGGTGGATCTGAATGTGAAACAGATGGTCCTCGAACCCCTGGCATCAAGTGCTGCTGTGCTCACCGATGATGAGAAGGAGGCAGGTGTGGCCCTGGTCGATATTGGTGGAGGTACAACCGATGTGGCTGTCTATTATGACGATGTGATCAGGCACACCGCGGTGATCCCCTTTGGCGGGAACGTGATTACACGCGACATCAAAGAGGGATGTGCCATACTGCAGAGGCAGGCTGAATCCCTGAAGATGCAGTTCGGCTCCGCATTGGGCGACCTGGCACAGGAGGACAAGGTGGTGACCATCCCGGGAATTTCGGGAAGGGACCCCAAGGAGATCAGCTTTAAAAGCCTGGCATACATCATCCAGTCAAGGATGGAAGAGATCATCGATGCGGTTACTTTCGAGATCGAAAACTCGGGATACATGGATAAGCTGAGTGCCGGGATCGTACTTACCGGTGGCGGCTCCATGCTGAAGCACCTGAATCAGCTGGTAAAATTCAAAACAGGAATGGATGTGCGGATCGGATTCCCGGGCGAAAAAATGGTCGCAGACACCCCCGATGAGATCAACCAGCCGATGTTCTCAACTTCCGTCGGGTTGCTGATCAAAGGGTTGGAGTATTATGACGAGAAGAGGGAAGAGATGGTCATCAAAGCCGAGGATGCACCGGGGGCTGAGAATGAGGTTGAGGCCGGTGAAGGGGAATCAATGGATGAAAAGAGGGGGGTTAAGAAGGGAAAGCTGCTCTTCGAAAATCTCAAGAACACCCTCAGTGACATTTTTGATGAGTCGGATGTAAAAATGTAGAAAACAGAA
>JBDLIQ010000167.1:0-5834 GCA_039714775.1 Bacteroidota bacterium | reverse complement strand
GCTTTGGTCTGAATGCTCTCATAGAATACCGAATCCACCTCCACCATGCCCATCTCATCGGTGGCGGTCAGGATGTACCATGTATCCTCATAGGGGGGTTGGTAAGTGATGTTGGGTGCCAGGATGATGGTGTCGTTGGGAATCCTCAGGTCGCTGTTATCGGAGGTCCATTTGAACCTGAATTCCAGAACCCGGGCAAGTTCGATGTGTGATGTGGGGTCATAGTAGATCAGTGAATCGGGCTCCACATACCCGTTCAGGGCCAGCCTGGTGCAGTCGTAATAGCCGGGATCGAGGTTTCCCTCGTCGGTCTTATGCAACCATGCATGGTGGCGATCCAGCATCACCCATGCCATCAGGGTGGTATCGGTACCGGTTGCGTTGAAGATCCTCACCCGGTAACCGCCATCTGCAAGCTCTGTAACGGAGGAGGATTGCACGCCTGTTTCTGTGCTAAACGGGGGATCAAATCCGCTGATGGCGGGATTGTAGAGTCTCCACTCAAAGCTAAAGAGGTCACTTCCCGGTAGTGTGGCCGAGAGGCTTCCGGGTCTGTGGGTTCCGTTGGTCTGGTAGAAGATAAACAGGGGATCCTTCCCTTCACTGACCGGATAGCCGAGGCTATCGATGTAATCGGCTGTGGGGGAGGTGATCTGACCCATGGTATGGCCCGGAAGGGTGAGTGCAAGGATAAGCCCCCAAAAGATTATTTTATGAACAGGTGTGCGGTGCAATTTCTTGGATATATAGATTAAAACAGAATTATTGCCAAATTATTATACAAAGGCATTGTTACGAAATAAGTTGAACAAAACATAAGAACAAGCCTGAATGGTCATGTTATTCCGTAACAATGCCTGAGTCAGGGGCCGTAAAATTGCAACATTTAACAAAACTGTGCAATAAAATATGCATGATCGGGCGATTTAGACCAGACATATTACATCAACATATGTTAACTTAGCCAGCCCAAAAAAAAGTAGAAAGAGGTGGAAGAGATCAGGAAGGATTTGAACGAGGCGCAGCAGGAGGCAGTATTGAACCACAAAGGGCCCGCCCTGGTCATAGCAGGCGCCGGATCGGGGAAGACCCGGGTGCTCACCTACCGCGTTGCCTACCTGCTTTCGCTGGGAGTTCCCCCTTCAAGGATCCTTGCGCTTACCTTTACCAACAAGGCTGCCAAAGAGATGAAGGAGCGGATCGCCTCCATGGTGGATCCCAACCTGGCCAGAAACCTTTGGATGGGTACCTTTCACTCCCTCTTTGCCAGGATGCTCAGGCGCGAAGCTGAGGTGCTCGGTTTTCCAGCCAACTTCACCATATACGATACCATCGACTCCAGGAGTCTTGTGAAGAGCATCATCAGGGAGTTCAACCTGGATGAGAAGATCTATAAGCCGGCCGAGGTGTTTGGAAGGATCTCGGCGGCCAAGAACAACCTGGTGACACCCGATGTCTACATGAACAGCAACGAATACCAGGTGCGGGACCAGTTTTCGCGACGTCCAAAGCTGGGTGAGGTGTATGACCGGTATGTGAAGCGGTGCAAACATTTCGGGGCCATGGATTTCGACGATCTGCTGCTGCAGACCAACCTGCTGTTCAGGGACCATCCGGCAGTGCTTGACAGATACAGGGAGGCCTTTGACTATGTGCTGGTGGATGAGTACCAGGACACCAACTATTCGCAGTACCTGATCATAAAGAAGCTTTCGGAGGTGCACCGCAACCTCTGTGTGGTGGGCGATGATGCCCAGAGCATCTACTCTTTCAGGGGTGCCCGCATCGAGAACATTCTTAATTTCAAGAACGATTACTCCGATTACCGGCTCTTCAAGCTGGAGCAGAACTACCGCTCCACTCAGAACATCGTGAAGGCGGCCAACAGCGTCATCAAAAAGAACCGGGAGCAGATCTCCAAGGAGGTCTTCTCCAAAAATGAGAGCGGGGAGCCCGTTCGGGTGGTGAAATCTGCCGACGACAGGGAGGAGGGTTTTAATGTGGCCAAACACATCGCTGACCTGCGATTCGGGGAGCAGCTGGAGTACAGCGATTTTGCCATTCTTTACAGGACCAACGCCCAGTCCAGGATCTTCGAGGAGAGCATGCGCAGAATGAATATCCCTTACAAGGTGTTTGGATCGGTCTCCTTTTACCAGCGCAAGGAGATCAAGGACCTGCTGGCCTATTTCCGCATTACAGTTAACCCGAGAGACGATGAGTCGCTCAAGCGCATCATCAACTATCCCATGCGGGGAATCGGGAAGACCACCCTGGATAAACTGAACGGGTATGCCGAAAAGCTCGACTCCCACATCTGGGACATCCTGTTGCACCTGGACCAGGTGAACCTGGGATTTAACCGGGGAACACTGACCAAACTACAGAACTTTGCCGGCATGATCACCAGTTTTCAGAAGCGGCTTGGTGAGATGGAGGCCTTCGATTTGGCCTATACCATCGTGAACGAGGCGGGGATCATCAAAGATCTGAAGTCGGACCAGACCCCGGAGAACGTGAGCAGGTATGAGAATGTGGAGGAGCTGCTGAACGGGATCAAGGATTTCACCGATAACAGTGAGAGGGAGGGGGAGCTGACCCTTACCGATTGGCTGCAGGAGGTGACACTGATGACCGATGCGGATCAGGAGAGCTCAGAGGACCGGAACAGGGTGAGTATCATGACCATTCATGCATCTAAAGGGCTGGAGTTCAAGCATTTGGTCATTGCGGGTGTGGAGGAGGAGCTCTTCCCTTCCCAGATGAGCATCGACAATCCAAAGGATCTTGAGGAGGAGCGCCGGCTCTTCTACGTGGCCCTTACCCGTGCCGGGAAGAGTGCCCTGATCTCCTATGCAAACCAGCGGTACAAATGGGGCATTCAGCATTCATGCTCACCCAGCCGCTTTATCAAGGAGATCGATACAAAGTACCTGGAACTTCCACCCGATTTCTACCCTGTCATTCCCCAGCCAGGCCAGGATGAAAAGAAGAAATTTGTACCTGAATCCTACCGGAAGGTGATGGAGCGCAGGAGCCAGCCCGGGAGTGTACAGGTGGGTGGACGTAAAATGGTGAATGTGAACCAGGCCTCGCAGCCCTCCCGCGCCTCGCAACCCTCCAGCCCCACAGCCTCTTCCCAACCTCCAAAAGATTTTTCCCCTTCCGACCCGAAACTGATCAGGGTTGGGATCCGGGTTGAGCATCCCCGTTTTGGTATCGGGGAGGTGACCCTGCTGGAGGGTGCCGATACCAACATGAAGGCCACTGTTGAGTTCCCACTGGGCAAAAAGCAGCTCCTGCTTAAATTCGCCAAACTGCGGGTGGTTGAATAAAAAAAAGTACTTTTGTAAAAAATCAATTGAATGACTTACGATTATAATTCCAGCCGTAAGAAGCTGATCCTGCCCGAGTATGGCAGAAACATACAGAAGATGGTGAATCACATCAAGACCATCGAGGACCGTGATGAGAGAAACAAGGCGGCGAAGACTGTTATTGCTGTTATGGGGAACCTCAATCCCCACCTGAGGGACGTGAACGATTTCAAACACAAGCTGTGGGACCACCTGGCCCTTATCGCCGATTTTGATCTGGATATCGACACGCCATATCCCTGGCCCGAACCGGAAGCTTTTGTAAGCAAACCCAATAAAGTTCCCTACCACCAGTATAAAATCAGAAAGAAGCATTATGGAAGATCCATTGTGCTGATGATCGATAAAGCTGTTGAGCTTGAGGCGGGAGAGGAGAAGGATGATCTGGTTAAGATGATTGCGTACCACATGAAAAAATCTTACCTGACCTGGAACAGGGAGGCGGTGAGTGATGATGAGATTTTTACCGATATGAAGACACTCTCCGGAGGTAAGCTGGAGGTGAGCGCCGATTTGAAACTTCCCGAAACCAAGGATATCCTTGCCAAAAATTTCCGTGCTCCCAAGAAAAAAGGAGGAGGGAAGAAGCATAAGCAGCACTCCTGATCCATGGGGAAATTCGTCATTGAAGGCGGGCACAGTCTGAAGGGAGAGATCACTCCCCAGGGGGCAAAGAACGAAGCCCTGCAGATACTCTGTGCCACCCTGCTTACACCACATCCTGTTACCATTCACAACCTTCCACTGATCAAGGATGTGCTGATGCTTATCAGGCTCCTTGAGGAGCTGGGGGTGAAGGTTGAGAAGCTGGGAGAAGCCAGCTACAGCTTCCGGGCTGAGGAGGTCGATCTCGAATACTTCAAAACAGAGGCTTACCGACGGCAATCTGCAGCCCTGAGGGGATCTGTGATGATCCTCGGGCCGGTTCTTTCCCGTTTCGGAGAGGCGGTCTTGCCAAAACCGGGCGGGGACAAGATCGGACGCCGCAGGCTTGATACACACTTCCTGGGATTTCAGACCCTGGGAGCCGCATTCGATTTTGACCATGCAAAGAGTTTTTACCGGGTCAACGCCTCCAGGCTGAAGGGTGCTTACATGCACCTGGATGAGGCCTCGGTTACAGGTACTGCCAATATGATTATGGCCAGTGTGCTGGCACAAGGTACCACCACCATCTATAATGCAGCCTGCGAACCCTATATCCAGCAACTTAGCAACATGCTGGTCAGAATGGGTGCGAAAATTTCGGGCATTGGTTCCAACCTGCTGACCATTGAGGGTGTTGAGCAACTGGGGGGTACAGACCACACCATTCTTCCCGATATGATCGAGATCGGTAGTTTTATCGGCATGGCTGCCATGACCAGATCCGATCTTACGATCAAAAATGTAGCCTATGATCAGCTGGGAAATATCCCGGCCACATTTGGGCGTCTGGGCATTCAGATGGAGCTGCAGGGAGACAACCTCCGGATTCCTCCGCAGGATCACTATGCCATTGAGACCTTTATCGACGGAGCCATCATGACCATTGATGATGCTCCCTGGCCCGGTTTTACACCGGACCTGCTCAGTGTGGTGCTGGTGACAGCCATCCAGGCAAAGGGCACTGTCCTGGTACACCAGAAGATGTTCGAGAGCCGCCTTTTCTTTGTGGACAAACTGATCGACATGGGTGCCCAGATCATCCTTTGCGATCCGCACCGGGCCACCATCATCGGGCTCGACCAATCCATCCGCCTCAGGGCCACCAATATGACCTCACCCGATATCCGTGCCGGGGTGGCACTGCTTATTGCGGCCATGTCTGCCGAAGGGACAAGCACCATCGAAAACATCGAACAGATCGATCGTGGCTACCAGGAGATTGACAGGCGACTGAACAGTCTGGGTGCAGTGATCAGGCGCGAAGAGTAGAAACAGAGAACAAATCTCAAATTCATGTGTTAACCCTGAATTAGAATCTAATCCGTTTGCAATGAAAAGAGTCTTAATGCTGTTGACCGCAGTCCTGTTACTTATTAGCTGCTCCTCCGGAAAAGGGGATAAGCATAAATCTCAATCCGCTGAGATGGTGAAAGATGAGGTGCAAACCGGTATCAATATTGGGGAGCGGGCCCCCGAACTGGTATTCAAATCACCCGATGGTGAAAAAATCGCCCTCACCTCCCTGAGGGGAAAAATGGTGCTCATCGACTTCTGGGCCTCATGGTGCTCACCCTGTCGCAGGGAGAACCCCAACCTGGTTAACTCTTACAATCAATTCAGGGATAAGGAGTTTGTCAATGGATCGGGATTTACAATCTACGGGGTATCTCTGGACAAGACCAAAAAAGCGTGGGTGGCCGGTATTGCACAGGACGGTCTGAAATGGGAATCTCATGTGAGTGACCTGAGGGGATGGGAATCGGTTCCGGCCGCCATGTACGGGGTGATGTCAATCCCCTCCAACTTCCT
>JBDLIQ010000166.1:0-5859 GCA_039714775.1 Bacteroidota bacterium | reverse complement strand
TTTAAATAGATGAAAACTACAAGCTAAGATCGATGTCGATCTCTTCATCAAATGATTCGGCCAGCTCTTCCAGATCCTTCATATTGAAATTCCCGGTAATGTAGATCAGCACGTTGTCATCTCCACCAACGATGAGCAGAAACTCGGTAACTTCAGTTTTGTCAGCCTTCATCCACATGCGTACCGTCTCACTCCCATCATTGATAGTCATTACTTCGGCATAGTTTTCCACATCCAGTTCATCGCGGATCTCATCATAAAAATTGACCCCCTTAAATGCTTCTTCATCTTCAATAGTCAGGATCTTTATACTGGCCACTTTGTCAAAAGGAATTTCGCTGTTATCAAACTCCTCTATATCCATGGCATTCATCACCTGGAAAAGCTCGGGACTTAACCGGACAACGGTCACACCATCTTCTCCTTTATATTTATTAAAGAGTTTGTCAACCGCACTGTTCTGGGCCATCATTAAGGCCGGAAGTGCCACTGTCAGAATGAGTAATACGATTTTTTTCATGATTTTCTGTTTTGTTTGATTTCAAAAAATTGCCTGCTTTTAACCCGAAGACGAAGAGGAATCCATTTCATTACAGGAAAAAACATGAACATTTTTATCAGGGAACGGTCATACTAAACAGAAGGCGTATTGCAGACAAGAAACAACCAAAAAAAGTGTTTGTAAAAGAAATTTTTGTTTCTATCTTTGCAACCGCTTTTCGGAGCATTTGACAGGATGACTCAGTAGCTCAGTTGGTAGAGCACATCCCTTTTAAGGATGGGGTCCTGAGTTCGAACCTCAGCTGAGTCACCACCCACCAAGAAACCCGGTCAGAAATGGCCGGGTTTTTTTCTGCTTGTTAGTAACAAATCCCAAAGGACCTCCATCTGCATCTGTCTTATGGCTATTTTAGCTTGACTTGATCAGTTGAACTGATTAAAATTGAAAGAAAAAGCCATTTATTAACTAAAAATTACTCGTATGAAAAAACTATTTGCATTCGCTTTCAGTCTTCTTTTAGCGATGACTGTTGTAGCTCAGGATGAGCAAAAGAGCAGCAGCGGAGATTCTCCATCCATGTGGATTGGAGGAGAAGTGACCTTTGGCAACATGTCAGCACGGGATTTCACCATTGGACCAAGTTTTGGTATCATGCTTAACGACCAGATGGGAGTTGGGGGAACCGTGACTTTTTCCAGTGGCGGTAACTCAAATGCCTGGAACTTAGAGCCCTATTTCAGGTATTACATCCCTATCGTCGATCAATTCTCCTTCTACGGTGATGGCTTTATCGGCATAGGCGGGGGAGATACCAATACAGGTATTGACGGCGGTGAGTACAGCACAATGGACTTTGGAGCCAGGGTCGGTTTACAGTACTGGTTCACACCCAGGTGGTCTGTTGCTGCCTCAAGCAACGTGTTGGTCTATAATTCACAGGATGGTAACGGAGATTTTGGAGCGGGACTTGATTTCAGTGCTGTGAACTTCTCATTCTTCTTCCATTTCTAAAAAACAGAGACTCAGGCCTTAACCGGGGCTGTTCCCTGGATTATTAATTAAAATCAGGCAGGTACCCAATTAAACGGGTCTCCTGCCTGATTCATTTCAGAGATTCGTGTTTCCCTACACTAATTCGTTTTCTTAAACACCATAAACCAGGCCAACTGGTAGTATTCAGACCCAGGCGTGCCTATGGTTTTCCTATCTTCTTGTGAAAGCACAGGGACAATGACATCATCACCAGGCTGCCAGTTCACCGGGGTTACCATGTTATTGTTGGCATAAGTTGCCTGAAGGGCAACCAGTGTTCTTTTTATCTCTTCCACGCTCCTTCCAACCTCATTGGGATAAAACTGGATGGCCTTAATGGTATTATCCGGGTCAATGAAATATACCCCCCTGATGTTTTTACTGATGCTTGATTCCGAATGAACCATCCCATAAAGGGTGGCTATTTCCAGCTCATTGTCAGCCACAAGAGGAAAATCGATCTTCACCGGATCACGCTCCCCATAACTGATCTCCTCGAGTGCAGCTTTCCAGTTCTTGTGCTGCTCAATGACATCGGTCGATACAACCACTAAACTCGCATCCAGATTATGAAAGGTTTGTTGCTCATAGGCAAGTTCGAGAATCTCTGATGAGCAAACAGGTGTGAAATCTTTGGGATGAGAGAAGAGAATTTTCCATTGATCACCGTAATCAGACGGAAAATTGACCTTTCCCTCGGTGCTCTGGGCAGTAAATGATGGAGCCTCGCCTCCGATTTCAGGAATGATAACTTTCTGCGCTTTAGCTTGTACCAGGCAAAACGCAATTGCGATTGATAATACTGCTACTTTTTTCATGTCTCATTTTTTTTTGTTTCACGAAACAAGTTATGGCATCTATTTAGAATAAATATAAATAATAGCTGGGTTTAACACCCTTTTAACTTAAGGAGAGTAAATACCTGATAAAAAGCCTCTGATTACTCTTTCTGAGATGCCTTCCCTGTCATGGGAACAAATCTGACAGGATATTTGGTCCTGTGGGTGATCCTGCCTTTTGAATCCTTCTTTACGACCACCATGTACTGGGTTGAGAAAGGTTTTCCGACGGGGATCACAATGCGTCCGCCAGCGGCCAGCTGTTCGGTCAGTGGCTCCGGAATATCATCAGGGGCACAGGTCACAATGATCCGGTCGAAGGGGGCGTGCTCCGGCCATCCTTCATAGCCATCCCCTATTTTCACATGAACCCGGTCATATCCAAGGGTTCTCAGAAGAGCTTTCGTCTGGTTGCCAAGTGGCGGGATGATCTCAATGGTATAGACATGGTCACATAACTCGGCCAGGACCGCGGCCTGGTAACCGGATCCTGTCCCGATCTCAAGCACCCTGTGGTTTCGTTGAAGCTCCAGCATCTCGGTCATATGCGCCACAATAAAGGGTTGGGAGATGGTCTGGTTGTAACCGATGGGCAATGGCCTGTTCTCGTATGCCTCCTCCTGGTAGGCATCAGGTACAAACAGATGGCGCGGAACCCGCCGCATGGCTGCCAGAACCCGGACATCCCTGACCGGATGATGGGGATAATTCTCTATGCCGCTCCTGACCATCTCCTCCCTCTCTTCGATTCTCTCGGAGAGGGCCGGATGTGAAAGGGTGTTCTCCACAGGATCCTGTGAATTGCAAGGGAACAACCCTGTTGTACAGAAGAACAGGGTCAGTAGAAAGCGTATGGTTATCCGGATATTCATGTTTCAGTTAATCTGAGAGGTGCCATAATAATGTGACGGCGCAACCAAACAGTTTGTTTAACCCGTCTTGATAATAATAACCATCTATTTGAGTTTAAAAGAATAACTTTGATACCGTTTAATTTGATCCGTAAAGCAATGAAAGTGTACAGACCCTTACGATTTATCCTCCCAATTCTGCTAATCACATTGACAGCCTGTCCATGGGACCCTGACAAACCAAACCTCCCTGAGGAGGTGCAAGTGCTGAACCACTGGATTTGGCAGGGAATGAGTGATGTTTATCTCTGGGAGAGGCATCTTCCTGACCTGGATCCGGATTACCAGGAGGATCCGGAAGCCTATTTCTATGACCTCCTTTACACGGAGGATCACTACTCCTGGATCGTAGAAGATTCCAAGGAACTTACAGCCATGTTCGACGGGATTGAACGATCTACCGGAATCTCTGCCAGGCCCGGTTTGCTGACAGAGACAAAGGTGATAAGCATCGTTGAATATGTTTCATCCGATTCACCTGCTGAAGATTCCGCCATCAAACGGGGCGACATCATCATCGCCATCGATGGCCAGTCGCTCACAGCAGAGAACTACTACGACCTCTTCTTACAGGAGGTGGCAACATTTGAATTCGGGGATTGGAACGGAACCGGTGTGGTGCCCAATGGCAGAGAGATCACACTCAGGGCAATTCAACTGAATCAGAATCCTGTTATTCACAGTGAGGTGATCGATTTCCAGGGAACAAAGACCGGATACCTGGTCTATACACAGTTCACCTCCGGGAAAGATGGAGAGTGGTTAGAAGAGCTGAACAGGGTATTTCAGGATTTCAATACTGCCGGGGTATCCGATGTGGTTGTGGACCTGAGGTACAACCGTGGAGGGAGCCTCGATCTTTCGGCATACATTGCCAGTACACTGGCACCAAAATCAGCCATGCAGGGTGGTCAGACTTATGTAAACCTGGTTTGGAACGACGGGTACAACCAGTTCTGGAAAGATTTTGACATGGATGGCGACGGAACGCCCGATGGAGAGAATTCAACTCAGCTGGTCATCAAGCTGCCTGCGAGTGAAATGAACATGGATCTCTCAAGTGTCTATTTCCTGACCACCGACAATACGGCTTCGGCCTCCGAATCGCTGATGACCGGTCTCTATCCCTATATGGATGTGATCCAGATCGGCACCACTACCTACGGAAAGTGTTACGGCTCCGTAACCATTGAGGACTGGGACGATCCAAAGCGCCATAACTGGGCCATGCAGCCCATTGTGCTGAAATACTCCAACGCCAATGGATTTACAGATTTTGTTAACGGGATCGATCCGGACTTTGAAGTTGAAGATCGCCTGCTGGAAGCGAAACCTTTTGGCAGTCTGGAGGATCCGGTTCTTGGAAAAGCACTGGAAGAGATTACAGGGGTGAATCCCTCCTTAAAGGCTGCAAAGGTCCCGTATGAAGGTTTTGATGTGATGCCGGTGCAGAAGAACAAGATGGTTGAGCGCAGGATCAGCCTTCCAGACGTTTTTTAAGGATTGCCCTGTTGATCCTCTTTACCAGCCCCGGACCTTCGTATATGAAGCCGGTGTAGAGCTGTATCAGTGTGGCTCCCGCATCCAGCATGTTCAGGGCATCCTGTACGCCCATGATACCTCCCACGGCAATAATGGGCAGTTCCCCCCCGGTTCTCTGACGGACATACCGAACCACCTCCAGGCTTCGCTGAGTGATCGGGGCACCTGATAGCCCCCCATTTCCTATGGCTTCAATCTTTTTAACTGGTGTATTCAGCCCGTCCCGCCTAACGGTGGTGTTGGTGGCTACAATTCCGTCGATCTTCAGCCGCTCAACTATTTCAATGGTTTCATCCAGCTGCTGGTTATTCAAATCGGGAGAGATCTTCAGCAGCACCGGCCTCTTCCGCTCCATCTCATCTCTGATCCGAAGGAGCCTGCCCAGGATTGCCTCAAGGGACTCCTGGTCCTGCAACTTACGCAGATCGCTGATGTTGGGACAGCTTACATTGACCACAAAATAGTCGACCCTGTCATAAATGGCCCTGAAAACAGCCTCATAATCGGCCACAGCCTCTTCATTGGGGGTCTGGGTGTTTTTCCCAATGTTACCGCCCAGAATGAGCCCTTTGGGCCTTTTTACATCCAGTTTCCCTGCTGCAGCCTCAGCACCATGGTTGTTGAAGCCCATCCGGTTAATCAAACCGCGGTCTGCTTTAATCCTGAAACTGCGTGGACGGGGATTGCCGGGCTGGCCTAACGGGGTGACCGTACCCACCTCGATAAATGAGAAGCCGAATGCATGAAACTCCCTGAAGACTTCAGCGTTTTTATCAAACCCGGCAGCCAGTCCCACAGGATTGGAGAATTTCATTCCAAGGAACTCTGTCTCAAGGGCATTGTGCTTCAGATGAAAGGAGCTGTGAATAATTCGTCCGAATCCCGGTATCCGGAATAGGATACGAAGCGAGCGAACCAGCATCATGTGGATGGTTTCGGGGGGAAGCAGGAAGAGCAGGGGACGGATAAGAAGGCGGTACATCTATTTTTGCCTGCAAAGATAACCAGATTTCTATTTTGACGGTTTATATGA
>JBDLIQ010000165.1:0-6048 GCA_039714775.1 Bacteroidota bacterium | reverse complement strand
CTAAATTTGGCAACAGGTATTCCAGATGCTCAGCGCCTTTATTCATATCCGCCTGCTTGATGTGATCGACATCATTCTTGTAGCCCTGCTGCTGTACCAGTTGTACATGCTCATCAGGGGTACAGTAGCATTTAATATTTTCCTGGGTATTACGGTGATCTATGTGTTCTGGTGGGCTGTCAGGGCACTGAAAATGGAGTTGCTTAGCAGCATCCTGGGTTCATTCCTCGGTGTGGGGGTACTTGCACTGATCATCGTCTTCCAGCAAGAGATCCGAAGGTTCCTGATCTACATCGGATCGAGGTATGTGGATGGGAACCGCATCAGTATTCAAAAAATGCTGAACCTTCGTTTCGACTCCAAATCACAGGTTAAGATCCGCTCCATTCTGAAAGCGGTGATGCAATTGGCCCAGGAGAAGACCGGAGCCCTTATCGTGATCAAGAGAAAGTCCAACCTGGACATGTATGCTCAGACAGGTGATGTGCTCAATTCAGAAACCTCCAGTCGACTGTTTATCAGTATTTTCAACAAAACCAGTCCACTGCATGACGGGGCGGTAATCGTTGAGAACGATAAAGTAAAGGCTGCGAGGGTCATCCTCCCGGTAACTGAAAAACTGGATCTTCCCCCGGAATACGGCCTGCGTCACAGGGCCGGGTTGGGCATTTCAGAGGTGACCGATTCCCTGGTCATCATTGTATCCGAAGAGACCGGCCATATCTCGATGGCAGCGAACGGAATCCTTCATAAAAACATTCCTTCTAAGATATTGAAAGAGAAGCTTGAAGAGGAGTTTAGTTAGTCTCTGCAGGAAATCGTCAAGAATGAGTTTTCCTGCAAGCACTAGTCAGGTTTCCTTTCCTCTGAAGAGCCTGATAATATTGGCCCGGTGGGTGATGATCACCAGGAGAGGTACAGCGATTGAAAAATACCAAAGGGAACGGTATTCCGAATGAAATACCAGGATCATCCAGATGGGATATGAGAGAACCGCAACAAGCGAAGCCAGGGAGGATATCCTTCCGATCAGAAATACCACTACATAGACCACAATACCAGAGAGTGCAGACAACGGATGAAGTGCCAGACCGATCCCTGCCATGGCCGCCACACCTTTTCCTCCCCTGAAACCTGCAAAAACAGGGAAGATATGTCCCACGATAACCAGCACTCCGAGCCCGATCCTCAGGATGATCCAGGATTCGTCTCCCGGCTGGACCTCATGCTGCATGTAAGAAAGGGAGACCGCTGCATATCCTTTCAGCATATCGAGCAGAAGTACCACAATCCCGATGGGAATCCCCAGCACCCGGAATGCGTTGGTGGCCCCGGCATTTCCGCTGCCATGCTCCCGCAGGTCCACCCCCTTCAACCACCGGCCCAGCCAGACTGAAGATGGGATTGATCCCAGCAGATAGGCCAGTAGGATCATTGTGATAAACAGCATCTGATGAGTATAAAAAAGCGGGAGGGATGTCTGCCCGGAAGCCTATATTTATTTGCAAAGCAAAGAAATTCAGCGACGGGTAGATATCCCTCCTGCTAATAGATTAAAGCTGTTACAGCTGAGGTCCGGCGGCAACCAGTGCCTTCCCCTCCTCATTATCCGTAAACTGCTCAAAGTTATTGATAAACCGCTGAGAGAGGTCTTTTGCCTTCTTTTCCCACTCGGTGGCATCTGAATAGGTATCCCTGGGATCCAGTATTCCCGTGTCCACATCGTGAAGTTCGGTAGGAACTTCAAGGTTGAAGTAGGGTATTAGTTTGGTGGGTACCTTATCGATCGAACCATCAAGGATGGCATCGATAATCTTCCGTGTATCCTTAATCGAGATCCGCTTTCCGGTTCCGTTCCATCCTGTATTGACCAGGTATGCCGTAGAACCAGTCGCCTCCATTCGTTTCACCAGCTCGGCACCATACTGGGTAGGATGAAGCGTAAGGAATGCAGCACCGAAACATGCCGAAAATGCGGGTACCGGCTCGGTGATCCCCCGTTCTGTTCCAGCCAGCTTGGCGGTAAAGCCTGAAAGAAAATGGTACTTGGTCTGGTCGGGAGTCAGCTTAGAAACAGGGGGCATCACACCAAAGGCATCGGCAGTCAGGAAGATCACCTTGGAGGCATGTCCCGCCTTCGACACAGGTTTCACGATGTTATCAATGTGATAGATGGGATAGGATACCCTGGTATTCTGGGTTTTTGAACCATCATCAAAATCAACTTTTCCGTCTGCTGCAACAGTCACATTCTCCAGCAGTGCATCCCTTTTGATCGCCTTGTAGATATCGGGTTCGCTCTCCTGGCTCAGGTTGATGGTCTTGGCGTAACAGCCGCCTTCGAAATTGAAGATCCCGTCATCGTCCCATCCATGCTCATCATCACCGATCAGGGCACGTTTCGGATCGGTGGAGAGGGTGGTTTTTCCTGTTCCTGAAAGACCAAAGAAAATCGCAGTATCGCCATTATCTCCAACATTGGCTGAACAGTGCATGGCAGCAATTCCCTTCAGGGGCAGGTAATAGTTCATAATAGAGAAGATCCCCTTCTTCATCTCACCGCCATACCAGGAACCACCAATAACTCCCATCCGCTCTGTCAGGTTAAAGAAGACAAATACATCGGAATTGAGTCCCTGCTCCTTCCATTTGGGATTGGTGGTCTTGGCCGCATTGAGCACCACAAAATCGGGCTCAAAACTCTCCAGCTCCTCATCAGAAGGCCTGATGAACATGTTCTTTACAAAATGAGCCTGCCAGGCTACCTCCATGATAAACCTCACCTTCAGCCTGGTATCTTCATTGGCGCCGGCATAACCATCCATCACAAACAACCGTTTTCCTGTCAGCTGCTCCGAAGCCAGTTTATATCCATGGTCCCACACCTCTTTGTTGATCGGTTTGTTATCGGAACTCTTTGCCTTCTCCGATTTCCACCATACAGTATCTTTACTTGTTTCGTCCATCACCACGTACTTATCCTTGGGCGAGCGGCCGGTAAAGATTCCCGTATCCACATTAACAGCTCCGAATTCACTCTCCACTCCCACTTCAAATCCCTGAAGGGAAGCATCAAGTTCCTCTTTATAAAGCTGTTCGTATGAGGGGTTGTAAACCACATCGGTTACATCAGTAATACCATACTGTTCAAGTTTCAATTTGTTTAAGATTTCGCTCATAATGTTTGCATTTTTAACCTGTGCCTATTAATTAACTTCAATCTAAAAGTAATACGTGCCAATACCTATCAAAAACGTAGCCAAATATCGAAAAAAAAAGCGGTAAAATCAAGTTTTACCGCTTTATTGGTATGTTAAAATTGAATGTTACACAACCTACCTCAGGGCAGCCTGTGCAGCTGCAAGCCTGGCGATGGGTACGCGGAATGGTGAACAACTCACGTAGTCCATTCCAACGCGGTGACAAAACTCAACCGATTCGGGGTCTCCTCCGTGCTCTCCGCAGATACCTACTTTAAGATCAGGCTTGGTGGAGCGGCCTTTCTGTGTACCCATTTCAACAAGTTGACCTACTCCAATCTGATCCAGTGTCTGGAACGGATCGGCCTTCAGCAACCCTTTCTCAATATAGATGGGGAGGAATTTTCCGGCATCGTCACGCGAATAACCAAACGCCATCTGTGTCAGGTCATTGGTTCCGAATGAGAAGAACTCGGCATGTTGTGCCACCAGGTCAGCGGTCAGTGCTGCCCTGGGGATCTCAATCATTGTTCCAACCTGGTAGTCGCATTTTGCACCCTTCTCTTCAAATACTTTTGCAGCCGTTTCGTGAATGATCTCAGCCTGCATTCCAAACTCCTTCCATGTACCGATCAGGGGAACCATGATCTCGGGACGTGCATCCACACCCTTCTGTGTCAGGTTCACAGCAGCCTCGATAATGGCCCTGGCCTGCATCTCGGTGATCTCCGGGTAGGTGTTACCCAGGCGGCATCCACGGTGTCCCAGCATGGGGTTAAACTCATGAAGATCCTCAACCAGTGCCTGAATGTCAGCCACGGTAATGCCCATCTCTTCAGCCATCACCTTCTGGTTGTCTTCATCGTGCGGAACAAACTCGTGCAGCGGCGGATCCAGCAGACGGATGGTTACACCATATCCCTGCATCGTTTCCAGGATTCCTTCAAAGTCTTCTCTCTGGTAAGGCAGCAATTTATCAAGTGCCTTGCGGCGCTCCTCCTCTGTTGTGGCCAGGATCATCTCCCTCATGGCCTTGATACGTTCGCCCTCAAAGAACATATGCTCGGTCCGGGTCAGTCCGATCCCTTTTGCACCGAAGTCACGCGCCACCTGTGCATCGTGCGGTGTATCTGCATTGGTCCGGACATCCATTCTGGTATGCTTCTCGGCCAGGTCCAGAATGTCTCCAAAGTCACCACTCAGTTCGGGATCGATGGTCCCCACCTTTCCCTCCAGTACATTACCGGTGCTCCCGTTCAGGGAGATCCAGTCACCCTCTTTAAAGATCTTTCCTGCTGCTTTCATGGTGCGCGCCTTATAATCGATCTTCACACCACCTGCCCCGGAGACACAACATTTACCCATTCCGCGGGCAACTACAGCTGCGTGGGAGGTCATTCCTCCGCGGGCAGTCAGAATCCCTTTGGCAATGTTCATTCCTTCCAGATCCTCAGGCGACGTCTCGATCCTCACCAGGATCGATTCAGGATATTTATTGGCTTCGTCGGCAAAGAACACCACCTGGCCGGTTGCAGCACCCGGAGATGCCGGCAGTCCCTGTGCCAGAACAGTAGCATCTGCCAGCGCTCCCTTATCAAATACCGGGTGAAGCAGTTCATCCAGCTTGGCAGGCTCCTGGCGAAGCAGTGCAGTTTTTTCGTCAAGTTTACCTTCACGGAGCATGTCCATGGCAATCTTTACCATGGCGGCACCGGTACGCTTCCCGTTCCGGGTCTGGAGCAGCCACAATTTACCATCCTGAATGGTAAACTCCAGGTCCTGCATATCTGAAAAGTAATCTTCCAGCTTCTGCTCAGTCTCGTGGAGTTCGGCATATACTTCAGGCATCACCTCTTCCAGTGAAGGAAAGTCAGCGGCACGATCCTCTTCAGAAACTTTGGCAAGCTTGGCCCACCTTAAAGATCCCTCCTTGGTGATCTGCCGGGGTGTACGAACACCGGCAACCACATCTTCACCCTGGGCGTCGATCAGGTATTCACCATTAAATATATCTTCTCCTGTACCTGCATCACGTGTGAAAGCCACACCTGTTCCTGAGGTCTCCCCCATGTTTCCGTATACCATGGCCTGAACATTCACAGCAGTACCCCAGTCACCCGGGATCTGGTTCAGCTGACGATAATATACCGCCCTGGGTGTCTCCCAGCTATCAAAAACGGCCATCACGGCTCCCCAGAGCTGCTCCCACGGATCGACCGGGAAATCGTGACCGGTCTGCTTTTTTACTGCTGACTTAAACTTCTCAACCAGCTCCTTCAGATCCTCTACGGAAAGTTCATTGTCGTTCTCAACACCACGTGCCTCCTTTACCTCCTCAAGAATGGCTTCGAAAGGATCAATATCCTCCTTTGACTCGGGCTTCATCCCAAGTACAACATCACCATACATCTGCACGAAACGGCGGTAGCTGTCCCAGGCAAACTTTTCATTTCCTGTTTTGGCGATCAGTCCCTGAACGGCATTTTCATTCATCCCCAGGTTCAGAACTGTGTCCATCATTCCCGGCATGGATACCCGGGCGCCTGAACGAACAGAGACCAGGCAGGGATTCTCATTACTCCCGAATCCGGTTCCCATGATCTCTTCGATATCCTTAACGGCAGCTTCAACTTCAGCTTTGATCAGCTCAACCACCTTCTCTTGTCCGAGCTTATTGTATTCGGTACAAACTTCAGTGGTAATTGTAAATCCGGGAGGAACTGGAACACCGATCAGGTTCATCTCGGCCAGGTTGGCACCCTTTCCGCCCAGTAAATTTTTCATGTCGGCTTTGCCTTCGGCTTTTCTGTTACCAAAGGTATAAACGCGCTTTACATTTGACATTGGA
>JBDLIQ010000164.1:0-6104 GCA_039714775.1 Bacteroidota bacterium | reverse complement strand
TGCTAAAACTCCACCCAGGACCTGCTTTCTGAGCTCTCCACCGCCCTGTCAATAAACCGCATGCCACGCAGACCATCATCAACGGTGGGAAAGTCGGTGGCCTCAGGGGGAGGTTCGCCTCCCTCGAGCGTGTGCTGGATGCAGGTGGCCACATTGCGGTAGATGTTGGCGAATGCCTCGATGTAGCCTTCCGGATGTCCGGCCGGGACCCGGGTGTTGTAGGCGGCTATGTCACTGACGAACCCGGTTCCGGTGCGCCGCACCTCGATGGGTTTATCAAGCCACCTGATGACCAGGGTGTTGGGCTCCATCTGGTTGAATTCAAGGCCGCCCTTTTCGCCATAGACCCTCAGCTTGATGGCGTTCTCCTCTCCGGCCGAGATCTGACTGGCGTAGAGGACGCCCCGTGCGCCCCCGTCAAAATGGAGCAGCATGTTGGCATCATCGTCAAGGAGGCGGTTTGGAACCAGGGTACTCAGGTCGGCCATCAGCTGATCCACCCTCAGGCCTGTTACATACTCGGCCAGGTGGAAGGCATGTGTGCCGATATCACCCACGCTGCATGTCTTCCCCGATTTTTCAGGATCTCCCCGCCACGATGCCTGCACATGATCGGTCCGCTCCAAGGGTTCGCTCAGCCACCCCTGGGGATATTCAACCACCACCTTCCGGATCTTTCCCAGCGCTCCATCCTGTACCAGTTTACGCGCCTCCTTTACCATGGGGTAACCCGCATAGGTATGGGTCAGTGCAAAGAGCAATCCGCTCTCCTCCTGAAGGCGCACCAGTACCTCCGCTTCATCGGCATCCAGGGCCAGGGGTTTGTCGCACACCACATGGAAACCGTGTTCCATGGCCAGCTTGGCCGGTTCGAAGTGGAGGTGGTTTGGTGTGACAATGCAGACAAAATCCATCCGGACACCATCGGGCAGTTTTGCCTCCTCTGTGATCATCTCCTGGTAGGTGTCATATATACGATCCGGGGCCAGATAGTATTCAGCACCCGTGACTTTTGACCTCTCCGGGTTGGAGCTGAAGGAGCCACACACCAGCTCGATCTGTCCGTCCAGGATAGCCGCCATATGGTGTACGCGGCCAATAAAGGAGCCGGGACCTCCGCCCACCATCCCCATTCTGATTTTCCGTTTTGCCATTGCCGAAGTTCTTTAAAGATCGTTTGCTATATAAAACTACGGTTTTTTTTACATTTGAACTTGCAAACACGGTGGCATTGTAAATTACAAAACTTTGATATACCCTGAACAGTTTGAAGCGAAGATTGGATTTGACCGGATCCGTGAGCTGGTAAGCGCTCACTGTCTGTTTGATCCGGGCAGGGAGATGGTGGAGCAGATGCGGTTCATGACCGACCATGAGCTGATTCTGCACGATCTGAAACTGGTTGATGAGTTCACAAAGATCCAGCAGCATGAAGATGAGTTTCCAATCCAGCACTTTATTGACAACCGGGAGGCACTGAAGAAGGTGGAGGTGGAGGGCACCTACCTGCTGGCGGAGGAGGTGTTCGGACTGGTCAGGAGTCTCGACTCGGTAAGGGCCATCCTTCACTTTTTCAGATCGGATGAAGAGGAGCAATACCCTACCCTGCAGGAGATGTGCAAACCGGTCAAGGTGTTTCCCTTTGTCCAGGACCGCATTGGTAAGGTGTTGAACAAGCACGGGAAGATCCGCGACAATGCATCCTCAGGGCTTCAGCAGATCAGGCGGAGCCAGCAGGAGAAGCAGGGCGCGGTTTCAAAAAAACTGAACCAGGTACTTAGCAAGGCACAGCGGGAGGGTTGGGTCGATCCCGATGCAGCACCTACTTACCGGAACGACCGCCCGGTGATCCCGGTCATGGCCGGGAGCAAACGGAAACTCGGGGGACTGGTCCATGATGAGTCGGCCACCGGGAAGACTGTCTTTATTGAACCTGCCGAGGTGGTGGAGCTCTCCAACCAGATCAGGGAGCTTGAGTATGCCGAACGCAGGGAGATCATACAGATTCTCCAGGAGCTCACCGCTGACCTGAGGCCCTATCTTCCCGATCTGCTCTCAACCCATCAGTTCCTTGCTACAATCGATTTTATCAGGGCCAGGGCGCTGTTTGCCATCCGGATCGGGGCCATCCGCCCAAAGCTGGAGAACCGGCAGCAGTTCGACTGGAGGGAGGCCAGGCATCCACTGCTATACCTGGCCCATCAGGCGGAACAGAAGGAGGTGGTTCCGCTGTCGTTCCACCTCTCTGACAGGAACCGCATCCTCCTTATCTCGGGTCCCAATGCAGGTGGAAAGTCGGTATGCCTGAAGACCATCGGCTTGCTGCAGTACATGCTTCAGTGTGGATTGCTGGTTCCGGCCGGTGAGGAGTCGGTATTTGGGCTCTTCGCGGGAATCTTTATCGACATCGGGGATGAGCAGAGTATCGATAACGACCTCAGTACATACAGTTCACACCTGGTGAACATGAAGTACTTTGTTAAACATGCGGCAGCTGATACCCTGATCCTGATCGATGAGTTCGGGACGGGAACAGAGCCCATGCTGGGAGGGGCCATTGCCGAATCGCTCCTGGAGGAGCTGAACCAGTCGGGAACCAGCGGCATCATCACCACCCACTACACCAACCTGAAGCATTTTGCCACCTCAGCAGAGGGGATCGTCAACGGGGCCATGCTCTTTGATAACCAGAAGATGCAGCCCCTTTACCAGCTGCAGGTGGGCAAGCCCGGAAGTTCGTTTGCCTTTGAGATCGCAAGGAAGATCGGTCTTCCTGAAGAGGTGCTGAATAAGGCATCCGACAGGGTTGGACAGGACCATATTGACTTTGATAAGCACCTGCGGGAGATCCTCAGGGATAAGAAATACTGGGAGGGAAAGCGGCAGAAGATACGCCAGTCAGAGAAGAAGCTGGAGGAGCTCATGGGACGTTATGAGCAGGAGCTGCAGGAGAGTGAAAAGCAGCGCAAGGTGATCGTAAAGGAGGCGAAGCAACAGGCCGATGCCATGCTCTCTCAGGCAAACAAAAAAATCGAGAATACCATCCGGGAGATCCGGGAGGCAGAGGCGGAAAAGGAGCGGACCAGGTCGGTGCGCAAAGAGCTGGACTCTTTCAAGGAGAAGCTGGAGGTGGAGAAGGGAGAAGAGGAGAAGAAGGTAGAAAAGCGCCTGGAGGAGATCCGCCGCAGGGGTGATGAACTGGAGGCCAGGCGGCCCGACCTGAGGCAACGTTCAAAGAGGACCCTGGCACAGAAGCAGGAGAAGGAGGATCCCGGGATCGGGGTGGGGGATATGGTTCGCGTAAAGGGCCAGGAGGCTGCCGGGGAGGTGATTGAATTGAAAGGCAAAAAGGTGGTGGTGGCATTCGGGATCTTGAAGACCACCACCAAGGTGGAACAGCTGGAGAAGATCGGCGGTGAAGAGGCCGGACGCTTGCGGAGCAGGGACCGCTCCAAAGTGAATATGGGAGGCTGGGATGTTGGAATGCGCAGTGCAACCTTCAGACCCGATATCGACCTGAGGGGAAAGCGGGCCGACGAAGCGATGCAGCTGGTGGTCGATTTTATCGATGAGGCCATCATGGTAGGTTCCGGCGAGTTGAGGATCCTGCATGGCAAGGGGAACGGAATCCTCCGCCAGCTGATCAGGGAGTACCTCCATACCGTGGACCTGGTGGAGTGGTACGGAGATGAACAGATCCAGAGGGGAGGCACCGGCATTACCGTGGTCAGACTTGAACAATAATAGTTGAATGTTGATAGTTAAGTAGTAAAAAACAGTGAGTAGTATTTCATTTCTGCATAGAGAGGAGATTGATACCAGGCGGTGGGACGAGGTGATTTCTAAATCCCTTGCCGAGACGCTCTATCCCTACTCCTGGTACCTGGATGCCTCGGCAGAAAACTGGTCCGCCCTGGTCGTGGACGATTACCGGTTCATCATGCCAGTGGTGTGGAAGAGGAAATACGGGATCAGGTACATCTACCAGCCCCTGTTTTGTCAGCAGCTCGGGGTATTCAGTCAGGAGGTTGTTGATCCCCTTCTGGCCAGGGAATTCATTGAAACCCTGATGAAAAGATTCAGGTTCGGTGTGTTCAACTTCAATATGAAAAACCTGGTAGGGGAGGATGAATCATTCCAGGTGTATGACCGCTCCAATTATGTGCTTCCCCTTAAGGAGTCCTATGAAGCATTGTTTGCATCTTACTCGGTCAATGCCAAACGTAACCTGAAGCGTGCCATGGATCACACCCCCGGGGTGGACAAAAATATTGGTCTGGATGAACTGATCACCTTCAAAAAGAAGAATGACGTGACCAGGAAAACGGAGGCTCAATACCAGTCTATGAAGAGGCAGTTTGCTTCGGTTATAGAAAACAGCAAGGGGGCGGTATACGGAGTAAGGGATGGAGAGAAGCTGATTGCAGCTGCATTTATGGCATTCAGCAGATCGCGGATAATCTACCTTCTCTCAGTATCAAGTGGTGATGGAAAAGAGCAAAGGGCCATGTTCAGGATTGTTGACGAGGTGATCAGGTCCAATGCAAATTCACTCCTGACCCTCGATTTTGAAGGCTCCAACATCCCCTCCATTGCCCGGTTTTTCGGGGGATTCGGGTCCAGACCGGAGATATACCAGAGTATCAGTTATAACAGGCTTCCCGTTCCCTTTATTTTAGGAAAGAGATATGGAAAATAGGCGCCGCAGGAGCATATCAGTCATTGCAGGTGCCATGAACCTGGAGCGCCTGGTCAGCCTTTCAGGAGAGGGGACCATCTTCCCTTTTTACCACGTGGTCTCCAACCTGTCATTGCCTCACATGAAGCACCTCTATGCTTATCCGGATGAATCTCAATTTGAGAAGGATCTTGATGAGATGCTCAGGGTGTTCAGCCCCATCAGTATCGAAGCGTACCTGGAGGGAGAAGCCGGGAGCGGTTCACGGCGTCAGATGGTGCTCTCCTTTGACGATGGTTTGCTGGAGTGCCACCAGATCATTGCTCCACTGCTCAGGAAAAAAGGGGTCCCGGCCATCTTCTTCCTGAACAATGATTTTATTGACAACAAGGCTCTCTTTTTCCGCTACAGGGCAAGCTTGCTAATCGATTACCTTTCAAAGGAGAGGGGCGCCCTCTCCCTGGCGGCAAAATACCTCTCTGTTCCTGAAGGCCAGGTAGGCGAGGCCCTGATGATGGTTACTTATCAGCAGCAAGCCCTGCTGAAAGCCCTTTCCCAGCATATAGGAATAGATGAGGCTGCTTACCTGAATGAGAACCCTCTCTATATGTCGACGCGGCAGGTGAGGGATCTGAGCAACTGGGGATTTCACCTGGGAGCACACAGTATGGATCATCCGGAGTTTTTTCGGATGACTGAGGAGGAGATGGTCTCCGGGGTGAAGAGGAGCATGCAGGATATTAAAGAGCGGTTCCGGATTGACCCTGCCACTTTTGCATTTCCCTTCACCAGTGATGGTGTCCCTGAGGGGGTGATTGATGCGTTGTTGACCGGTGGGGTGGCTGATGTGATCTTCGGTACAGCAGGTCTTAAAAGAACAGGAAAAGACAGGTTCATTCAGCGCATTCCCATGGAGAGCATGGATATGCCCGCACTGCGTCTGCTCAAAGCGGAGTATCTTTACTACCTTTTAAAGGCACCCCTGGGGAGGAATAACTATTTCAAATAACAGCAGCCAATGGAATCCGCCGGTTTTCTGAGCCAGATCAGACAGAATTTCAGCTCCCAGCCTGACAGGAGGGCGTTTTATATCGCCGGAACCTCTTACTCTTACGGGGAGTTGTCAGCACTTGTGGCGGAGATTCAACAGAAGATCAGACAGGCCCCCGGCACAAACGATCATGTGGGTGTCTGGCTGGGCGATGATATTCAAACCTACGCCTCCATCCTGGCCCTCTGGATGTCAGGGATGGCATTTGTACCGGTCAATCCGCTGTTCCCGGAGGCAAGGAACAGAAAGATCATTGAACAGACCGCTCTGAAACTGCTTCTTCACTCCCATGATTTTGATGAAAACCTGTTGATCCCGGGATGCACATCCATCTCAACCGGTAACCTGCAACCCCTCCCCGGAAGGATCCCTGAA
>JBDLIQ010000163.1:0-6135 GCA_039714775.1 Bacteroidota bacterium | reverse complement strand
CCCTGTGATGCATAGCCACCCTGATCTCCCGTGTTATCGGACCGCTTTCCCAACAGCTGCATCTGGTCCCCGACGATCTCGGTGATGTACTTTTTGTTCCCCTCGGAATCATCATAGGAGCGGGTCTTGATCCGTCCTTCGATATAGATCTGTGACCCCTTCTTTACATATTTTTCAGCTACCTGCGCGAGCCCCCTCCAGAGGATGATGTTGTGCCACTCGGTGGTGGTGATGCGTTCTCCGTTTTTGTTCCGGTAGGTCTCACTGGTCGCCATTGAGAATTTCGTCATGGCAGTGGATTCGTCAAGGTAGCGGGTCTCCGGGTCCTTCCCAACATTCCCGACGAGGATTACTTTATTTACAGACATATGTTATGTGTTATTGTACCCCAAAGATATGAAACGAACATGAACTATTTAACAGTTGTTGATAAATGGAGATAATATCGAGGTATTTAGCCTCTGCCTGCATCTTTTATGTAGCGGTCAATCAGCCTGGGGAGCGGGTAGTTGTCCAGTTCGGCAAAGGGAACAGCGATCCACCCGTCGGGCATTGGGGAGGGCAGGTGACTCAGTTTCAGATGGATAAAACGGGCCTGGATGGTTCGGTGGGTAAGCTGGTGGCGGATGAGGGGGGAGATTCTCTCCATGGTAATCCTGAATTCTGCTGGCGGATTAGCTCCGCTGAGCCCGCAGGCCCGGTTCCCTGCAGCCCTGCTGCGCGCATTTGCGGGCCCGGAAGAGATAAGAGATGGTTCGAATAGTTGTTGAAGCATGCCTCCTGTGATTTCAAGATCATCCTTCGGACCGTTTGTCTCCAGCATGGGGAACTGGTAGAGCCCTTTCCATATGTCGTTCCCGCCCCGCCTGGTGATGATCGTCCTCCGGTCACCATGCGGCCCGTCACCATGTAAAATATAGAAATAGAACCACCGCTTTGTGGGTCTCTTTTTAGGGATCTTCACAGGCAGGGTATCTACCCGCCCCGAAAGATATGCCTGGCACCCATCCGACAGGGGACACACCTCACACCGGGGCGAAATTGGTACGCACTGGAGTGCCCCGAACTCCATTATGGCCTGGTTATGGATGCCTGGATCACCCGACTCCGGCAGGTCCCGCTCCAGCATCTGCTCTGCCAGTGAGTAAACGATGCGGCTTCCCTCAGCTGCGTTTATCGCCTCATCCACCCCAAACAGACGTGCAATTACACGTGAAACATTCCCATCCACCACAGCACGCCTCTCTTTGAAACAGATGGATGAAATGGCCGAAGCGGTATAGACGCCCACACCCCTGAGCCCGAGAAGCGCCTTGTAATTGTCCGGAAACCTGCCGTTTCGATGCGCCACAAGCTCCTTTGCAGCGCTGTGAAGGTTTCTGGCACGCGAATAGTATCCGAGTCCCTGCCACAACTTCAGCACCTCATCCTCCCCGGCTTCAGCCAGAGAGACCACATCGGGATAGGTCGCGATGAATCTATTGTAGTATTCGAGACCCTGTGAAACACGGGTTTGCTGGAGAATCACCTCGGAGAGCCAGATGCGGTAAGGGTCCCTGGTATGACGCCAGGGAAGATCCCTTCTGTTTTTTTTGTACCACCCCCGGATTAATCCGCCAAAATTCATTATCTTCGCCGCCCATTAATGGATAATGCACTTATATTTAGCACACTAAAATAAAAATTAATCCAAATCGATTTCATATTCGGGCAAAAGTATTTATATTTGCACCTCCAACAAATCAAACTATTGTAAATCAATATAATTAAAGGTTTTTTAAAATGACAAAAGCAGATATTGTTAACGAGATTTCCAAGAACACAGGAATTGAGAAGGTAACTGTTCAGAAAACAGTTGAGGCATTCATGGAAACAGTGAAGGATTCACTCAGCAGTGACAAAAATGTATACCTGAGAGGTTTTGGAAGTTTCATCGTGAAGAAGAGGGCCAAGAAGACTGCCCGTAACATTTCCAAGAATACAACCATCATTATTCCTGAGCATTCAATTCCTGCTTTCAAGCCAGCAAAAACTTTTGTTAGCAAAGTAAAGACCAACGTGAAGTAAAGTTTTTCAGATTATGCCTAGCGGAAAGAAACGTAAAAGACACAAGATGTCTACCCACAAGCGGAAGAAGCGCTTGAGGAAGAACAGACACAAGAAGAGGAAGTAACATTCTGTTTCTCTTATAAAGATCTAAACCTGAAGCTCCTTTTCTCTGTCTTTGGGTTTATTTCTATTAAGTATCAAGCTTAATCTTCATAAATGCGGACATTGTGAGTAGTGAACTGGTAATCAACTCAACCAAAGAGAGGGTTTCGATTGCCTTACTTGAAGATGGTAAGCTCGTTGAATTAAACCAATCATCACTTAATCAGCAGTTTTCAGTCGGTGAGATCTACCTTGCGAAGGTAAAAAAGATCATGCCAGGATTAAACGCTGCATTCATTGATGTAGGATATGAGAAGGATGCATTCCTTCATTACCTGGACCTGGGTCCACAGTTCAGTACGCTGAACAAATACCTGTCCACAGCCATATCAAGGAAAGGAAGACCTGTACCGATAAGTAAGTTCAAGCGTCTTCCCGATATCAATAAGCACGGTAAGATCAACGAGATCCTCAAGCAGGGGCAGTATATTCTCGTGCAGATAGCCAAAGAGCCCATTTCAACCAAGGGGCCGCGGCTCAATTCGGAGATATCCATTCCCGGAAGAAATATTGTATTGATCCCCTTTGCGGACAAGATCTCTGTATCATCAAAGATCTCATCCCAGGAGGAGAAGGATCGTTTGAAGCACCTGCTTCAGGCCATTTGTCCCCCCAATTTCGGGATCATCGTCAGAACAGTTGCCGAAGGTAAAAAGGTGGCCGAACTCGATTCGGAACTGCGTTCCCTGGTAAAGAAGTGGGAGAAGGCTTTTGACCACCTGCCGGTACGCAATGTTCCCAAACTGGTCATCAGTGAATTGAGCAGGGAAGCTGCTGTAGTGCGTGACCACCTGAACGGGAACTTCGACGGGATTCATATCAGTGATGAGCGGGTCTACAACGAGGTAAAGGACTACATCAGTGAGGTAGCCTCCGAAAAGGAGAAGATCGTCAAACTGTACAGCGGGAAGGAGCCCATCTTCGACAGGATGGGGATCGTGAAACAGATCAAGGCCTCCTTTGGCAAGACTGTCTCATTTAAACACGGGGCCTACCTGATCATTGACCATACAGAGGCACTCCATGTAATTGATGTAAACAGCGGGAACCGCTCCAGGAATTCGAGCGACCAGGAGAGCAATGCCATCGATGTGAACATGTCTGCTGCCGATGAGATCGCCCGCCAGTTGCGGCTGCGCGATATGGGTGGGATCATTGTGGTGGATTTCATTGACATGCACAAAGCCGAGCACAGGCAGAAGCTGTTTGATCGGATGAAGGAGGCGATGTCGACAGACAAGACCAAACACAACATTCTTCCCCTGACCAAGTTCGGACTGATGCAGATTACCCGGCAGCGTGTGCGCCCGGAGATGCATATCGAAACGGCCGAGAACTGTCCCACATGTAACGGTACAGGAAAAGCACAGCCTCCCATTCTCTTTCCGGAGATGGTCAAAAACGAACTTTCGGTGCTGATCGAGGAGCACCAGCTATCCAGGGTGACCGTTAACCTGCACCCCTTCATCGCCACCTACCTGAAGAGAGGATTCAATTCGGAGGAGAAAAAGTGGCGGCGTGATCTGGGTTGCAAAGTGAAGATCCAATCCGTGGATTCACTCCATTTCATGGAGTACAGGGTGTACAAAGATGATGGAGAGGAGCTGGTGCGCAAGAGGCGCTAATCTCAGCTTGACATAACACTGCCTCTCCATTGTTTCGGAGCGGTATCCGGACCGGAACTCCTTTTGTGTTGTAATTTCAGACAGACTATTCCGACCAACCTTGTGTAAATCATTGCAGATGATCATAAATACGCTATTTTTGCAGCGCTATAGGAAATTGTATTTAAACAAAATATTTTAAATGATGACCCGTAACCTTATTATAAAGAGAGCCTTTTCAATCACCACCCTCGTGCTGGTGATGATTCTCAGTGGAAATGCACAGATGGCCGACCCGGTGGAGTGGACCTTCACTTCCGAGAAAACCGGTGAGATGGAGGCGGAACTGGTGTTCAAAGCCACCATCGACATGCCCTGGCACCTCTATTCGGCCCACCTTCCCGAAGGGGGCCCCATAGCCACAACACCTTACTATAACGAGTCGTCCAGCTACGCGCTGGTGGATGATATTGTGGAGGTAACAAAGCCCCATGTGACCTATGATGAAGGGTTTAAAATGGAGCTGGGAACCATATCGGGCCGCGCCGAGCTGCGCCAGAAGGTACGCTTCAGCAGTGCGGGCACCCACACCATTACCGGTGAGATTGAGTTCCAGGTGTGCGACGATGCCACCTGTCTGCCTCCCAAACTGGTGGATTTCTCATTTACTGTAACTGCCGGGGCATCTGCCACCAAAGCGGTTGATACCGAAACAAAGAGAGGTTCCGAAACGGTTGCGGAGGCGAATGATACTGAAAAGGAGAGCTCTCTTGCCGGGCTGATTGTCTCCGAAGAGGGAGAGGAATCTGCCGACGCGGTTGCTGAAGGTTCTGCTTCTGACAGTGTTGCTGTTGAGGCAGGTGATGCGGGAGCGGATGCCTCTGTGGCCGGTGTTCCCTCCATGGAGGGGGAGAAGTCACTCTGGCGGTTCTTCTGGCTGGCGTTTGGGCTGGGTCTGCTGGCCCTGCTTACACCCTGTGTTTTCCCGATGATCCCCATGACCGTCAGCTTCTTTATGCAGGGAGGCGACAACCGGGCCAAGGGGGTTTTCCGGGGACTGGTGTTCGGATTCTCCATTATGGCCATCTACACCGCCCTGGGTGTGATCGTAAGTATTTCAAACGTGGGTCCCAATGCAGCCAATGCGCTGAGTACCCACTGGGTTCCTAACCTGATCTTCTTCGCCCTCTTTATCATCTTTGCATTCTCCTTTTTCGGGATGTTTGAACTGGTGCTGCCCACCAGCTGGACCAACAAAGCCGACAGCAGGGCTGACAAAGGCGGTCTCAGTGGAGCCTTCTTTATGGCGCTGACCACCGTACTGGTCTCCTTCTCCTGCACAGGTCCCATCGTGGGTGCCCTGCTGGTTGAAGCTGCCGGCGGACTGGCCCTGAAGCCGATCCTGGGAATGTTCGGATTTGGACTGGCCTTTGCCATTCCGTTTACCCTCTTTGCTGTCTTCCCCTCATGGCTGAAGGGGCTGCCCAAATCGGGTGGATGGCTCAACGCCGTGAAGGTGGTGTTAGGATTCATCGTCCTGGCCTTCAGTATGAAGTTCCTGCTTGCACTGGATCCAACCAATAAGATCCTTACCCGTGAGCTCTACCTGGCCATCTGGATCGTCTTGTTCAGCATGCTGGGAATGTACTTCCTGGGAAAAATCAAATTCTCCCACGACAGCGACCTTCCCCATGTATCGGTCCCCAGGCTCCTGATGAGCATCGCCTCCTTCACCTTTGTGGTCTACCTCTTCCTTGGTCTGTTCGGATATGAACTGAAGAATATTGCCCCGCTGCTTCCTCCCAAGTCCCCCGACGGACTGGACCTGACACAGAAGGCGGTCTATGCGGGGGGACCATCTGTTGCCTCCGCTGTTGGTGAGCAGGCTTCAGAGGAGTGTACGCCGGTTAAGTATGCCGATATGTTCCACATGCCGCTTGGACTCACCGGTTTTTATGACCTGGAGGAGGGGCTGGCCTGTGCCAGAGCCACCGGCAAACCGGTACTGATCGATTTCAAGGGCCACTTCTGCAGCAACTGCAAGAAGATGGAGGCGGCCGTCTGGTCCGACCCTGAGGTACTGGCCTCGTTGCGTGAGGATTTTGTGATCGTGGCCCTCTACACCGACGACCGCACCAAACTGCCGGAGGCGGAGTGGTACACCTCGGAGGTGGATGGAAAGGTGAAAAAGAGCATCGGTCAGCAGAACATCGATTTCGAGATCGCCAACTTCCAGACCAACACCATTCCATTGTATGTGATCATGAATTCTGAAGGAGATGTGATCGGCCAGCCCAAAGGCACCGACCTGGATGTGCAG
>JBDLIQ010000162.1:0-6195 GCA_039714775.1 Bacteroidota bacterium | reverse complement strand
GACACCGGTAATGCCCAGCCGAAAGGCCCTTCCTGAAAAGGGGAGAGATGCGGCAATCAGCTCCTGTGCCTGCTCCTGGTGACCGGGCAGAGAACTCTCAATTAGTGTGATGGCCCGGCCCAGCATGCTGATATCACCCGCCCGGATTCCCTCCAACAGTTGAGCGTTGGATTGTGTTCCCATTTTGGCCTTCCGGAGCCGTTTTACAGCCTCCTTGTTGACCGGTCCGGGTTGGGGAACACCTACAGAAACCGACAGTGCAGATTTAGGGGGCATATTTTTTCTTGAAATAGTCGTAGGTAGCGATCTGAGCCCTGATATCGGGTCCCCTGGTTTTGATCCTTTTGTTGGCCAGGTGCTCATCAATCTCACAGGCCTTTACATTATCTGACAGCTGGATGTTCAGGATATCCAGAAGCTCCATCCTGGCATCCGGATCATACACAGGAAAAATGCACTCCACCCGTGCCCTCAGGTTCCGTTTCATCCAGTCGGCCGATCCCATATACACTTTATGATCACCATTGTTATGGAAGACAAATATCCGGGCGTGTTCAAGGAAACGGTCCACGATCCTGATCACCCTGATATTTTCGGAGTAGGGCTGACCCGTCTTCAGCGTACAGACACCCCGGATAATCAGATCCACTTTCACCCCGGCTTCACTGGCTTTATAGAGGCTGTCGACCATCTCCTTGTCCTGAAGTCCGTTCATCTTAAGCAGGATATAGCCCATCCCGCCCTTCTTCACGTTGGAAATCTCACGGTTGATCAATTTCAGAAACTGGGGAATCATATTGAAACCGGGTACAAGAATGTGCTTGAACCGGGGCCTGATGGTCTGGTCCTCCAGGTGCCTGTAGAGGTTTTTCACCTCCTTCACCACTTCCGGGTTGGAGGTGAAGAGTCCGTGGTCACCATAAAGCCTGGCTGTCTTTTCATTGAAATTCCCGGTGCCCAGGTAGGCCTGATCCCCATGTTTGGATCCCTTTTTCCTGATCACCAGTGCGATCTTGGCGTGTACCTTTAGATTCGGGATGCTGTAGATAATGCGGATTCCCACTTTGGTCATCTCATGGGCCCATTTCAGGTTGGCCTCCTCATCAAAACGGGCCTTCAGCTCCACAAAGACCGTCACCTTCTTTCCATTTTCAGCAGCATCAATGAGCGAATTCACCACCACCGAATGATCCGAGACCCGGTACTGGGTGGCTTTGATCTCCTTAACCGTTGGATCGGCAGCAGCCTCCCTGAGGAACCTCAGGTAGTGTTCAAATGGCTGGTAGGGAACATTGAGCAGGTAGTCCATTTTACCGATCATGGCAGCAATGGGCTTTTTCAGGTTGGCCAGTGCCGGGATAGGGATGGGTGGAAGTTTTTTAATCTCCAGGTCGGGGTAGAGGGGATTGGGAAAACCGAAGAAATCCCTGAAATTGTGCCTGCTTCCTCCCATCACCAGGAGGTTCCTTGTAATGTGGAATGAAGAGGTGAGATAATCCAGCAGCTTGTCAGGCATCTTCCTGTCATACTGGAACCGGTTGGGTTTACCCACCGAGCGCACCGACCTGATGCGGTCGATTGCATTGATCAGGTCATCCCCCTCGTACTCATCATACTCCATGTCAGCATCCCGAGTAAGCTTAAGAGAGTACCAGTTTAATACCCTGTATCCCGGAAGGATGGCGTCGATGTGGCGCATGATCACATCCTCCAGGAACATGATGTAGTGTTGCCCATTGGCTCCGGGCAACTCAATGAACCGGGAGAAATTGTGGTCGGTGGGGATCTTCACGATGCTGTACCGTTCCCTCTGACTGGTCCCTTTGTTATCCTTGCTTACCATCTCAAAAGCCATGTATGGATGTCCTGTTTTAAGGAATGGCCTCACCTTCCGCTTCACCATCATAACAGGCTGAATGGAGGTGATGATGTTGGAATAAAAAACCTCCCTGATATAATCCTTTTGGTCTTCTGTCAGCTCATCCTGTTCGTTCACCACGACGATGTTGTTCTTTCTCAGTTCGGGAAGGATCTCATCTTCGAAAATGAGGTGGAATATGGACTGCTGGTTGGTGACGATCTCATTGATCTGTCGGAGGATAAGGGCCGGATTCACAGCCCTGAAGTGTTTCCTGGAAAACTCCTTCTCGTGCCGGAGCATGTGCTTGTAGTAGCTTACCCTGACCTGGTAAAACTCCTCCGTGTTATTTGAATAGATGGCCAGGAATTTGATCCGCTCATAAAGGGGGAGGCTCTTGTCCATGGCCTCCTGCAATACCCTGAAGTTAAAGGAGAGCCAGCTGATGTCTCTGTTGAAGTATTCGTATTTCCCCATGACGATTGGATTATCACAAAGGTAAGGATAGTTTCTTAATGGCGTATTATTCGAAAAAAAGCCTGCCTTAAAACAGTTTTTAAAACATAGTAGAAATGTTTCAGATTTTCTTATTTTTAAGAAAAAACCCTCTGCTTATGGAACTGTTTTCCGATCCTGCAGTCATCTGGTTCCTTGTGGGACTGGGACTGCTTCTGTTAGAACTCATCCTTCCGGGCCTGGTAATCCTGTTTTTTGGGGCCGGAGCCTGGGTGACTGCACTGGCATGTGTGCTGTTTGACCTCAACCTGAACTGGCAGATCCTGATCTTTCTGGTGGCATCGCTCCTGGGCCTTGTCCTGCTTAGAAAATATCTGAAAAAGCACTTTTTTGGCAGAAAAGATAAAGAGATAGAGGACCAGTTGGAGGAGTTTATTGGCCGGAAGGCGAGGGCCATTGAGGACTTTAAGGATGGTTCGGGAAAGGTGGAATTCAAAGGAACCCGTTGGTCGGCACGAAGCGATGTCGCAGTGACCAAAGGGCAGTGGGTAACCATTGACAGCAAAGAGAGCCTCATTCTCCAGGTCAAACCCAACTAATGAACTACCCAATTACCTAACTTTTAACTTTCAACTATTATGGAGACGAATGCACTTACCCTTGTATACGCCGGTCTGTTATTGCTGGCACTGATCATCCTTTTATCTTCTATCAAAATTGTGCCCCAGAGAAAGGCCTTTATTGTTGAGCGGCTGGGGAAATACCGTGGTACACTCATGGCCGGTTTCAACATCCTGGTGCCATTCATTGACAAGATCCGGTACCGCCATACGCTGAAGGAGCAGGCGATCGATGTGGCCTCACAGATCTGTATTACCAGAGACAACATCTCTGTTGAGGTGGACGGGATCCTCTACCTGCAGGTGATCGATCCCATGAAGGCCTCATACGGGATCGATCATTACCAGTTTGCTTCCATACAGATTGCCCAGACCACCATGCGGAGCATCATTGGTAAGCTGGAGCTGGACAGAACCTTTGAAGAGCGGGAGACCATCAACAACAGCATTGTTGCTGCGGTGGATAAGGCAAGTGATCCATGGGGAGTTAAGGTTTCACGCTATGAGGTTAAGAACATCATCCCGCCGCAGAGCATCAAGGATGCCATGGAGAAGCAGATGCGTGCCGAAAGGGAGAAACGTGCCGTCATTGCCGAATCGGAAGGTGAAAAGCAGGCCAAGATCAATGTGGCTGAAGGATCAAAACAGGAGGCGATCAAGGAGTCGGAGGGAGAGATGCAGAAGCGGATCAATGAGGCCACCGGACGGGCCTCGGAGATCGAACAGGTGGCCAACGCCACCGCCAACGGAATTAAAGCCATTGCCCTTGCTATTAATGAAAAAGGAGGAAAAGATGCGGTGAATCTGCGAATCGCCGAACAGTACCTGCTCGAATTCGGCAAGCTGGCCAAGGAGTCCAACACCATGATCATGCCCTCCAACCTGGCTGACATTTCAAGCATCATTGCCACGGCTACCAAGGTGTTCGATGCTACAAAGGAGTAGCCTGGAACACGGGATAGATCCAATTTCTGTTCACAACTTAATAGCCGGTAACCTCCTGCAATTGATTTTATAATTATAATTTTGCTTCAAATATTTGTCAGAAGCTGTGAAGTTGGATTTTTTGAAGCGCAACAGATACAGGATCTCAATATCCCTGTTTTCGTTACTTGGAGCCATAGTTGTCATGGTCCTGTATATCAGGGGAATGACCTCTTTAGAGCCTTGGCCGGAGATTGGTGAGGCAGATGATTCCTTGCCAGAGAAAGCGTCTGCCCGGACCTATAACACTCCCGAATTGCCGCCCCTGAGGGACTTTGTGGCATTTATGGACCAGGAGCTTGATACCAGCCATACGGTTGGTGCCGCCTATGCAATGGTCCGCTCCGGGGAGGTTGAGTATATGCAGACTTTCGGGGAGAGAAAGCGGGGAAGCGGGATGAAGGTGGATGAACATACCCTTTTCCGCCTGGCATCTGTCTCCAAAGGATTTGCAGGTGCACTGGCCAGTCTGCTCGAACAGGATGGGGTCCTTTCACTGGACGAAAGGGTTGTTGACCATTATCCCGGTTTCAGGCTGAAAGACTCAGCCAGTACTGCAGATATAACCATCAGGCACCTGTTGAGTCATACCACCGGACTGGTCCCTTATGCTTTTGACAACCTGGTTGAAGCGGGGCAGGAGCTACCACAAATTGTGGAGCGATTGGATGAGGTGAATATTTCGGGTCCCCCTGGAACCCTGTATGGTTATCAGAATGTCACCTTCAGCATGTGGGATCCCATTTCAAGAAGGGCCACCGGAGTCCCATACCAGGTGCTGCTGGAGGAGATGATATTCAATCCACTGGGTATGGAGGATGCATCGGCCGGATCGTTAGAGCAGACTTCCGGTCTGAATATGGCCTGTCCCCATGTAAGGGGAAAGAGAGGATACATTGCCCTGAATCCCCACGAAGGATATTACAATGTACTGCCGGCTGCAGGGGTAAATGCCAGTATCTCTGACATGAGCCGATGGCTCCTGGCCCTGCTGGGACATCAACCGGATGCATTTCCGGAAACCGTATGTGAGACCCTGGCCGATCCAATCATATACACTCCGCTTAAATACCGTTATACCCGTAACTGGCAACCTTTCCGTGAGCGTTACTACAGCCTGGGGTGGAGAATCTATCTCTACCGGGGCAGAAAAATCATTTACCATGGAGGCTACATCCGTGGCTACAGGGCCGAGATCGGTTTCTGTCCCGAAGAGGACCTGGGCGTAGTTTTTCTCCAGAACTCCCCCAACAGTCTGGCTGCAAAGGTGGTTCCCCGTTTCTTCGACCTCTACTTCGATCATGTGGATTTAAGAAAACCCCAGTTTTAACGGTTTATCTGCTTTGCAGACTAACGGTGTTCAAACATGTTGATGGGTTGCATAGGTTGTAATAATCACGTAATTTCGTGAATCCATTAAAACACGACCAGAATGAACTTTGATCTTATCGTTATTGGCAGCGGACCCGGAGGTTATGTAGCTGCAATCAGGGCTTCGCAACTTGGACTGAAAACCGCTGTAATTGAGAGGGAATCCCTCGGGGGAATTTGTCTGAACTGGGGTTGTATACCCACCAAATCGTTATTGAAGAGTGCCCAGGTGTATGAATATTTTTTACATGCTGCCGACTATGGCATCAAGCTGGACGGATCGGTTGCACCCGATTTTGAGAAGGTGGTGGGTCGCAGCAGGTCAGTGGCCGAAGGGATGAGTAAAGGGATCGAATACCTGTTCAAGAAGAATAAGATCGAGGTGATTAAAGGGACCGGCAAACTGAAGGCCCCGGGTGTGGTGGCTGTAACCGGCGGGGATGGGAAGGAGACCGAGGTGAAGGCCGCGAATATCATTCTTGCTACTGGTGCCCGCTCAAAGGAGCTACCCAACCTGAAGCAGGATGGAAAGAAGATCATCGGGTACCGCAAGGCGATGACACTGCCCAAACTGCCCAAATCGATGGTGGTTGTCGGATCGGGTGCCATCGGCAGTGAATTCGCCAACTTCTATAACACCATGGGAACAGAGGTTACCCTGGTGGAGTTCCTGCCCAACGTCGTACCGGTTGAGGACGAGGAGGTATCTAAACAGCTGGAGCGCTCCTTTAAGAAGGCCAAAATGAAGGTGATGACCTCCTCTTCGGTGGAGTCGGTCGATACATCCGGAAAGCTCTGCAAGGTGAAGATCAAGACACCCAAGGGTGAAAAGGAGGTTGAGGCCGAAATTGTTCTCTCTGCAGTGGGTGTTGCTCCCAACATTGAGAACATCGGCATTGAAGAGCT
>JBDLIQ010000161.1:0-6206 GCA_039714775.1 Bacteroidota bacterium | reverse complement strand
ACCTCCGACGATTACCTTCCCCCGGAAGTCCCTGCCCTGCCCTCCTTCAACCTGCAGCGGGCTGTATCCACCACCATCAGGAATCTGGGTAAGGATTACTGGACCGGGACTGTATTTTCCACCAACCGGCGTGTATGGGAACATGACAACAAGTTTAAGAAATACCTGAGGGTTGTCCGGAGCATGGCCATCGACATGGAGACAGCCACCCTCTTTACCGTAGGATTTGCCAATGGGATTCCCACCGGTGCCCTGCTGCTTGTCTCCGACCAGCCCATGATCTCAGAAGGGGTAAAAACCCAGAAAAGCGATAAAATGGTCAGTGAGAAATTTACCAGGATGCACGTGGAGATAGGGATCGAATCACTCAATGAGATCATCGACCACAGGGAGTCTGTGAAACACCTGAAATTTTAAGTAGTTTTGGGAATGACCTACGAACAGTTGATCGGTGATCTGAAAAACAGAGCTTACAGGCCACTCTATTTCCTCCACGGAGATGAGCCCTACTACATCGATCTGGTCACCGATTATATTACAAAAAACATACTCACAGAAGCTGAACAGAGCTTCAACCAGACCATTGTGTATGGCAAGGAGAGTGATGCAGCACAGGTGATCAACCTGGCCAAGCGTTTCCCAATGATGTCAAGTCACCAGGTGGTGGTGGTTAAGGAGGCGCAGGAGCTGAAAGATTTTGAGAAACTGATCCACTATGTGGAAAATCCACAACCCTCTACCCTTCTGGTCATCAACTACAAGTATAAGAGTCCCGACAAGCGGAAGAAGGTGTTCAAGGCGCTGGAGAAGCATGGGGTAAGCTTTCAATCAAAAAAACTCTATGACAACCAGGTCCCGGGTTGGATATCGGGCTACACATCCAACCGGAAATACCGCATTGAACCAAAGGCAGCTGCCCTGCTGGCAGAGTTCCTGGGAAGCGATCTTTCCAGGATTGTCAATGAGGTGGAGAAGCTGATCATAGCCATTGGTAACAAAGAGCGTAACATCACTCCGGCCCATGTGGAGGAGCACATCGGGATCAGCAAAGATTACAACCAGTTTGAGTTGCAGAATGCCCTGGGAAAAAAGGATCTGCTCAAAGCAAACCGGATCATCAACTACTTTGCCGAGAACCAGAAAAACCATCACATCACACAGACCATCTCTTCCCTCTACTACTATTTCACCAAACTGCTGTTAATCCACTATATCAAGGACCGCTCGAAGCAAAACGTGGCTGCCACCCTCAAGGTCAATCCCTACTTTGTAAAGGATTACGAGTCAGCCGCCAAACGCTACAGTGCAGCAAAGGTAGTCGACATCATCTCCCAGCTGAGAACCTATGACATGCGCTCCAAAGGATACAATGGCAATACCACCCCGGCCGGTGAACTGTTGCGCGAACTCCTGTTTAAAATCCTTCACCCATGATCACGCTGGCTATTGTCATCATCACAGCACTCTTCTCCGTGGCCGCCTTCAGGTACAGGGAGTGGAACCTGCTTTACCGGTTTGACCTCTCTCCTTACCACATTGTGCAGAAGAAAGAGTATTACAGGATCTTTACCCATGCCCTCCTCCATACTGATTATATGCACCTTGGAATCAACATGCTGGTACTCTATTCATTTGGAACTGGCATTGAACAGGTGTTCAACAGCCTGGAGGAGCAGGGGATCATTTTTTCGGGCCCATTCTTCTTTATATTGCTCTATGTTTCGAGCATTGCCCTCTCTGCACTATCCACCATCACCCGCTACAGGAACGATGAAAGGTACAGTGCAATTGGCGCCTCAGGTGCGGTCTCTGCTGTGGTCTTCACCTACATCTTCTTTGCTCCCCTGCAAAAGATCTACTTTTACATGGTACTTCCCATCCCGGGCATTGTTTTCGGGATCCTCTACCTTATCTATTCCAGTTACATGGGGAGACGCAACAAGGACAACATCAACCACGCCGCACATTTCTGGGGAGCAGTGGTGGGTTTCCTCTTCCCCCTCCTGCTGGAACCCGGACTCATCAACGTTTTCCTTAGCAACCTCTTTCCAAACTAAACCTGACAGCATCATGCTATGAAAAAAGCCATTTTCCTGGACCGCGACGGCACCCTCAGCAACAACATGGATCACTACTACCTGACACGGCGAGAGGATTTTCAATTCAATCCCGGTGTGGTGGAGGCCCTCAGAGAGTTACAACAAAGGAGCTACATATTCATTGTAATCACCAATCAGGGAGGGATTAGTCAGGGAGAAAACAGCATTGAGAGTGTAGACAAGATCCATCATTATATGGAGGCCATTCTCTACTACGAAGGTATTGAGGTCATGGAGACCTACTACTGTCCCCACCACAGCGACAATGAGGCATGCCTGTGCCGGAAACCGCTTCCCCTGATGATCGAAAAGGCCATGGCCCGGTACAATATCGATCCGGCACAATCCTATTTTATCGGGGATTCTGACCGGGATGTGGAAGCAGGGAAAGCGGCCGGTGTCCGCCCCATTCTTATTGAACCGAACAGCGACCTGAGGCAGGTACTGAATCAGATAGATTGACAGTCACACTCTCGACGGTAGTTCAGTTGAGTCCCGGATCCTCAGGAAAATTGGCCCATGCCCGGTATTTGTTGTTGTAGCGGGCCAGCGTATCACTCCAAAACTCAGTCCCCACACCCTGCATCACCATTCTGGGTGCAATCTTTCCCACCAGCCATGCATGCTCCTTCATCTCTCCCTCCAGCTGGTTGGCCGACCATCCGGCATAACCCAGGAAGAAACGTAGTTCATAGGGCTTGACTGTTTTTGTGGAGATCAACTCCTTGATATGATCAAAATCACCTCCCCAGTAAATACCGTCATCCACCTCCACACTATCAGGAACACGCTCCCCAAGGGTATGGACATAATGCACGGTGTTGTTACTCACCGGTCCACCAATGGAAATGGGAAAATCTGATTTCGGAAAATCATCTACGATCTCATTGATACTAAGCTCCAGGGGTTTATTGAGCACAAAACCAAGTGACCCCTCATCGTTGTGCTCGGTAATGTAAACGATGGAACGACGGAAGTAATTATCGCTTAGAAAAGGCTCGGAGATAAGGATCCTTCCCTTTTCCGCAACATTCTCATTGACAATATGAAAGAAATCGATATTCAGATCCATCTTCATCTGTTTTGCCTCCTGACAAGTTACGCCATTTTTGTATAAAACAAAACGAACATCCAAGAAAAATAGTATCTTCGGTGCTATCATTTTGATCCCATGACCCAGAAAGAACCCAGGTCTCCCAATCTCCTTCAGGCACTTATTCCCATTGCTGTTTTAATCACGCTTCTGGTGCTGAATGTGATGCATTTTGGGGACCATACACTGGATGGCGCCAATCAGTTTGCACTGATCCTTGCCTCCGCTGTAGCAGGCATTATTGCGGTAACCCTGGGAGTGAAATGGACCCATATCCGGGATAGCATGGTAAAAAGCATCAGCTCGGCCATGCCCTCCATCCTGATCCTATTGATGATCGGAGCGCTGGCAGGAACCTGGCTGTTGAGCGGAGTAGTTCCCACGCTCATCTATTACGGACTCAAGGTATTCCATCCAAAGATCTTCCTGTTTGCCACAGTGATCATCGCAGGCATGGTCTCCCTGGCCACAGGCTCTTCCTGGTCAACCGTTGCCACCGTTGGGATTGCCCTGATCGGTGTGGGACAGGCCCTGGGTATTAACGAAGGGGTGATCGCAGGAGCAGTGATATCAGGTGCCTATTTCGGAGATAAGATGTCGCCCCTCTCCGATACCACAAACCTGGCACCGGCCATGGCGGGAACCGACCTCTTTACACACATCCGGTACATGACCATCACCACCGTTCCGGCCATGTCGGTCACCCTGATCATCTTCCTGATTATGGGATTTACCTACAAGTTTGAATCCACCCCGGGTGACATTGAACTGGTCCTGGAGGCCATTGAATCCAAATTCAGGATCACACCCTGGCTCATGCTGGTACCTGCTTTCCTGATCTACATCATTATCAAAAAGATACCTCCCCTGCCTGCCCTGCTGGCCGGCTCACTGATGGGAGCGCTCTTTGCCATCATCTTCCAGCCCCACCTGGTCAGAGAAGTAGCCCTGGGACTCGACAGCACCACCTCCTCCTTTTTCAAATCCTCCTACCTGACCGTCATGCAGTCCATATTCGGAGATATCTCCATCACCACCTCCAACGACATGGTGAACGAATTGCTCTCCAGTACAGGCATGAGAGGCATGCTAAACACCATCTGGCTGATCCTTTCAGCCATGGTATTCGGAGGTGCCATGGAATCGGCCGGACTCCTGGTGAAGATTACCAGCTCGGTGATCCGCTGGGCCCAATCCACCGGTTCGCTGGTCACCACCACCATCGCCACCAGCATCTTCTTCAACATTACCGCCTCGGACCAGTACATTGCTATTGTGGTCCCCGGGCGCATGTTTTCAGATACCTACAAGAAACGTGGATTAAAACCGGAGGTACTAAGCCGCACCCTGGAAGACGGAGGCACCATCACCTCGGTGCTGGTCCCCTGGAACACCTGCGGAGCCACCCAATCAAGGGTGCTGGGCGTACCCACCATGGAGTATGTCCCCTACGCCTTCTTCAACTTCCTGAGCCCCCTCTTCAGCATCCTCTTCGCCTACCTCAACTACCGAATTCGAAGGTATGGAGATGATGAACCAGCATCTGAGGCTATTAGTGAAGAGGAGCGGTTGGATTTTTAAGATACTGGAATTCTCCTGTTCACCTTGGTAACTTATGTGCTTTCAATTCAAAGCTGGTGGGTATATTCCACAAAAAAATGACTGCCCCTTTCGAGACAGTCATTCCTTATTAAAAGAATTACTTTTCTATATTACCATACACATACAATACTCAGGAATATACCATCCCCAGGCAGTTCCTGGAAGTGCAGCCGACGCACCATCCATTAGGATTGCAGCAGGAAATTCAAAAACATGTTGAGGAGCCTCATTATTATCCTGATAATCGAATGACCAATGATCACAATGGTCAATACTGTTCCATTCTTCACTGCTTCCCACAAATAGATGAGAATTATTTACATCTCCATTATCAGATGTGATAGTAAACTGCACAATATCCCCAACTAATGCTACTGAAACCTCTCCATATTTTGTTACACCATCATTATAATAAACCAGGGGAATCGTTTCTCCCAAAGCTTCGTTTAATGATAGATAAATAAAATTTGAACACCAGGTTCCGGGAGTTCCTGTAATTGACCACCTAAACCAATCTTCCGTTACTTCCATCCTTGACTTCAGAGCAAAAATGGTTTCATCTCCCTTTGCCCAAGCAGTCTCTTCATCTTCGCCGCACTTCACAACTGCATGTGCAACAATAGAAAAACAACCCAACTGTTCGGGAATCTTCATTATTACTACATCTGAACCATTTTCATCCTCCCAGGCATAAGGAAAATGGCCAATCTTTATATTACCATTCTTTCCTGTTGGCAGATCGTTAATATCTCCTAAAAACAGATTAGCTTCAATAATTGAACATTGCGATCCCTCATTAAGCTCATATTTCACATACAGATCGCCATCATATGTGATTACAGATACAGTCCCCATAGGTATGTTCTGTCCGCCAATAAGAGCATATACTTCTTGGCCACATCCATCATCACCGGGCCAAGTAACTGTAGCATCATCAGGATAGATTGGAATATCAACGGCAGCAGACTTCAAGGCACCGTTTAGCATAAGAGATTCGTCAGATTCAAACTGTTCTTCCTTAGAACACGAAGTAACCATGAATGCGGCAATAAGTGTTATTGCCAATAACTTAAAACTTTTCATAATAGAATTATTTAGGTTTAAATATTGAAATTATACCTCACGTTACTGAATTGAAATGAAAAACGCTGGCCAAATTTGCTCCTTTTTGACGAATCATTTTATTTTTTACATAATATGATAAAGTTATTCGTTTTCAGGTATTTAGACTTTAATCTTAATAAATGATATTTTCATAGTATTCAACGGGGAGATTGATCAATAGATTACTTCAGTTTATCAAAAAAGAAGAGATAATCTCTTGATAGAGACTGAATTAGTCTTTTTATGAGGGTAAACTATCAATAAATCTTTGGATATTTCTCCGGATCCGATTCATGCATGATCTGGTA
>JBDLIQ010000160.1:0-6350 GCA_039714775.1 Bacteroidota bacterium | reverse complement strand
ACTTTTTACGTTTCCCGATCCTGAAATCCCGCTTAATAAACTGTATAAAGTCGCGATTAATGCGTTTGCTGTCGGCTTTGGGCATGTTGAGGAAGCGCTTCAGGTTATGCTTAGAAAAAATGTGTTTCGTTACTATTTCGTCCAGTTCTCAATTCTTAGTCCCTCAATACGCTGAAATTCCTTCTCATTATTTGTCACCAATGTCACATCGAGACTTTTTGCATGAGCTCCTATCAAAGTGTCAAGTGGCCCGATTGGTGTTCCATTTTTCTCTAAATTCGCTCTAATCTTACCATATTCGATTGTAGCAGAATAATCAAAGTCTACGATCTCCAAAGGAATTAGAAACCTATTGAGGGCTTCTCTGTTTTTTTCTGGATTAGAGCTCTTCATAATCCCAAACTGCAACTCAGCAAGGGTAATCGATGAGATTCCAATCTTGCCAATTGGAATAGTTTTAAACTTATCAATGACATGAACAGGTCGTTTCTTGATAATGTAAATGCAGATGTTTGTGTCAAGCAAGAAATCCATTAGTCCAAAGATTCTCGGATTTGATTTTCAGGCTGTTCTCTCGAATCCATAAAATCAGAGGTGAAGGAATTTAAGCTATCTTCAAGATTTTGCCAGGGACTGTGGTAAGGAATGATATAAATCGCATTCCCGACCTTTTTCAAGTAGACCTTATCGTCATCTATCTGCATCTGTTTTGGTATTCTGATAGCTTGTCCGGCCTTATTCGTTTTAACATTTATTGTCTCGAATCTCATACAAGTTTTATTTACATTCAAAGTTAATCAATTCCGATGAAACCCTATTCCACTCCTTCTTTCAATCCTTTCCTCTCCCGATCCTGAAATCCCTCTTTACAAACTGTATAAAGTCGCGATTAATGCGTTTGCTGTCGGCTTTGGGCATGTTGAGAAAGCGCTTCAGGAGCCGGTTGTCTAAAAGTTCGGTGATCAGGAAGAGCTCGCATAGTGTGATGTAGAGGTCCTTCAGGTCGAAGGTGTAGAAGGGCCTGATGGTGATGTAGTCCAGCGATCCGCCCCAGAAGCCGTTGTCGATCAGGTTGGCTGCCAGTCCGGCCAGGAAGAGGTGGATAAAGCCGTTGATCCAGAAACTGTTCCTTTTACGCGCTACATAGAACCGCCATATTTCGATAAAGAGGATTCCGATGATGCTGAAGAGGATGATGTTCAGCAGGTGGGAGCCCTCCTTAAATCCCAGCAATACCCAGAGGTATGAACCCAGTGTGTTCTGTGTTGGTTGTATGTAAAAGACGGGAGGTACTAGCGGAATAGAGAGCTGCTCCCACTCAAGCGAGAAGAGGTAAGTTTTTATGGCCTGGTCTATGCCAACCGCTACCACCAGGAAGATCCAGTTGATCCCTTTTTTTACCCTGAACAGTTGCGATAGTCCGGTGGCCAGCGCAGCTAAAGCTGAAAGAAAGAGTGCCGGAAGCAGGAAGAACTTCCAGAGGTATTCAAAATCCGTCACCTTTCCCGATACTGCGTAGATCACCATAACCACCACCCAGATGGTGAAGAATATGGCGATGTTTCGCAGGTATTTTTTGATCATTGTCATTCCGGTTTTTGCACCTCGAAAGTAGTTAAATTTCCTCTCAATAACCTTCATTTTTCTCTCCGCAGGGTGCAAATAGCAATATGTATGTTTGGATTAATAGTTTTCTTTCTTTTACTTTGATCCAACAAAACGATTGAACATGACAATGATTCGCACAAATTGGTGGTGGCAAACTTTTTTCCGAATAGCCGGAGAGTAGGTTCAGCCCCTTTTGTGTACAACAATATGTAAGGCTTCCACTTCGGCGGAGGCCTTTTTTTATGCTTAAAAAACCCGGAAAGGGATGCGAAAATGTGTTTTACGAAACGAAATATCTCAGGAAAATGAAAAAAATACCAGTCAGGATTGAATCCAGGAAGATATTGGCCGACATCATCACGCCGGTCAGCATATACCTGAAAGTGAGGGATATATATCCCAACTCACTGCTTCTCGAAAGCTCTGACTACCACAGCAAGGAGAACTCCTTCTCCTTTATCTGTATGGATCCGCTGGCTGAATTCAGCGTGCACCAGGGAGTAGCCCGCCAGAGCCTGCCCGGACATGAACCTGTGGAGCTCCCGGTTACAAAAAGCAACAGTGTGGTTGATCAGCTCAACGAATTTATGTCATCCTTCAACATCACTGCCGGCAGTGAAGAGATGATGGTGGACGGGGTGTTTGGTTACTCCACCTATGATGCGGTTCAGTACTTCGAAGATATCACCTTCTCTTCCCCCATGCCGGAGAGAGAGGAGATCCCGGAGGTGAGGTACAACTTTTTCCGCTATGTGATTGCCATCAACCACCTGACCAACGAGCTGCTGCTTTTTGAGAACATTGTGAACGGAGGTGAGAGTGAGATTGACTCCGTCTCCACACTGCTCCACAACAGGAACATTGCCACCTACGGATTTGATGTGTCCGGGGGTGAATCTTCAAATCTGACCGATCAGGAGTACCGCGACATGGTCTCAAAAGGGAAGGTACATTGCCACCGGGGTGATGTATTCCAGATCGTCCTCTCCCGCCAGTTCAGCCAATCCTTTACAGGTGATGAATTCAATGTATACAGGGCACTGCGCTCCATCAACCCCTCACCCTACCTCTTCTATTTTGATTACGGCAGCTACAAACTGTTCGGCTCATCTCCCGAAGCCCAGATCGAGGTGAAGGGGGGGAAGGCAATCATCAATCCCATTGCCGGAACCTTCAGGCGAAGCGGTAATGACCGGGAGGACCAGGAGCTTGCACAGAAGCTGGCGGCGGACGACAAGGAGAATGCCGAACATGTGATGCTGGTGGACCTGGCCAGGAATGACCTGAGCCGCACCACCAGTAAAGTGACCGTAGAGTTTTACCGGGAGATCCAGTTCTACTCCCATGTGATCCACATGGTCTCGAAGGTCTCCGGCACACTTCCTGAAGGGGCCGATTCGATCAGGATCATGGCCGAGTCCTTTCCTGCCGGCACCCTTTCTGGCGCTCCGAAATACAGGGCCATGGAGTTGATCGACAGGTATGAGAAGAAGCGAAGGGGATACTACGGGGGGACCATCGGGTTCATCGGCTTCAACGGGGAGATCAACCATGCCATCATGATACGCTCCTTCCTTTCGTGTGATCACCTGCTCTACTACCAGGCAGGGGCTGGGATTGTCTCCGAATCGACCGAGGAGGGCGAACTGCAGGAGGTGAATAACAAGCTGGCCGCGCTTAAGTCGGCCATCGACATGGCGTGTACCATAAGCAGTGACAAATAGCACGGAGATAAAGTTTATTATCAGATATTTAGAAAATATATACAGAGATGAACATACTGGTACTTGATAATTACGACTCTTTCACCTACAACCTGGTTCAGTACATCGAGCGGGTCGTCAAGAGCCCGGTGGATGTGTTCCGAAACGACCAGATTGCCCTGGAAGAGATTGCCCGTTACGACAAGATCCTCATCAGTCCGGGTCCCGGTATTCCTGAAGAGGCTGGTATTTCGGTGGATCTGATCCGAAGGTATGGTCCGTCGAAGAGCATCATGGGGGTTTGCCTGGGGCACCAGGCCATTGCCGAAGCGTATGGCGGATCGATCTACAACCTCTCGACTGTTTATCATGGCGTGACTGGACGGATGAACCAGGTTGTCCCCGGAGATTACCTGCTGGAGGGTGTCCCTGGTGAGTTTGACGCCGGGAGGTACCACTCCTGGGTGGTTGATCCAAAAACGTTGCCACGTGTACTTGAAGTTACCGTGGAGAACGATGAAGGATACATCATGGCCATCCGCCACAGGGAGTATGATGTAAGGGGTGTACAGTTTCATCCCGAGTCGGTGTTGACAGAGTACGGGGGCAGGATGATAAAGAATTGGTTAAATCACTCACTATGAAGGAGACGTTGCAATACCTGTTTGATCATAAGACCCTGGGGAAGGAGGATGCCAAATCGATCCTGACCAACATGGCCCGGGGCAGTTACAACGATGCGGAGATTGCCGCATTTATCTCGGTATACCTCATGAGGAGCATCACTGTTGAGGAGTTGACCGGTTTTCGGGATGCCCTGCTGGAGTTGTGCACCCCGGTTGACTTTTCCGGATTCAATACCATCGATGTTTGTGGTACAGGTGGGGATGAGAAGAACACCTTCAACATCTCCACCCTTGCATCTTTTATTGTTGCCGGGGCGGGGGAGAAGGTGGCAAAACACGGCAATTACAGTGTCTCCTCGGCATGTGGCTCCTCCAATGTACTGGAGTATTATGGCTACAAATTTACCGCCGACCCGGAGCGGTTAAAAAAGGAGCTGGACCGGTTTAACATCTGCTTTTTGCATGCACCCCTGTTTAATCCGGCAATGAAAAATGTGGCGCCGGTTCGCCGAAGCCTGAGGATCAAGACCTTCTTCAACATGCTTGGTCCCATGGTCAACCCCTCTTTTCCCGGGAACCAGCTGGTGGGGGTGTACAACCTCAATGTGGCCCGGCTCTATAACTACCTCTACCAGCAATCGGACAAGCAGTACTGCATCATCCACTCCCTGGACGGGTATGATGAGATCTCGCTCACCGGGAACTTTAAGGCGTTGACCCGTGAAACCGAACGAACATATGAGCCAACAGATCTTGGGATGGAGCGGGTGAAACCGGAGGAGATATTTGGAGGATCGACCGTTGAGGAGGCTGCAGGGGTGTTCCTGAAGATCCTTGAAGGCAAAGGCACCACGGCACAAAATGATGTGGTGGTGTCCAATGCTGCATTTGCACTCTACTGCATGGATGAAGGCAGAGGGTTGCAGCATGGGATTGAGCGTGCAAGGCACTCCCTTGCGTCGGGCAGTGCCCTTTCAGCCTTTAAAAAACTTGTGGAGGGGGTGCGATGAATATCCTGGATACCATCGTTGCCTATAAGCGAACCGAGGTGCTGAAGCGAAAGCGGGAGCGGCCCCTGTCGGAGCTGGTAGCAATGCCATATTACAGAAGGGAGCCCAATGCAATACTTCCCGGTGAGAAGCCGGGGTTCATTGCCGAATTCAAACGTAAATCACCTTCAAAGGGGTTTATCAACAAAGCGGCTGATCCGGTGGAGGTGGCCCGGGGATATGTATCGGCAGGCGCGTCGGCCATGAGTATTCTGACAGACCAGAAGTTCTTTGGCGGTTCATCGGCGGACCTCACCCTGGTAAGGAGTGCACAACCGGACCTCCCGCTGTTGAGGAAAGATTTTATCATCGATCCCTACCAGCTGCATGAGGCAAGTGCCATGGGTGCAGATGTGATCCTGCTTATTGCAGCAATTTTGGAGAAGCATGAGGTGGCCGAACTCTCCAGGGAGGCCCGCTCCCTGGGGCTCCATATTCTGTTTGAGGTGCACGGGGAGGAGGAGCTTGAAAAATATGATTCCTCCATCGAATATGTGGGGGTGAACAACCGCGACCTGAAAACCTTCAGGGTGGATACCCGCCGGAGCCTGGATCTGATCGGGAAGATGCCCCCGGGGGTTGTGGCCGTATCGGAGAGCGGCATCAGCAGCAGGGAGGAGATCACCATCCTTTCGGAGGCTGGATTCAGACTTTTCCTTATGGGAGAGCGCTTTATGAAACAGGCCGATCCGGGAGCGGCATGTAAAACATTCATTCACCAGATTTAGAGCCATGGGGAACCATTTGAAAATCAAAGTTTGCGGAATGAAGGATGCGGAGAACCTGGAGGTGGTCTGCAGCCTGGCTCCCGATTTTATCGGATTTATCTTCTTTAAAGGATCCGTGCGTTATATTGGCATCCGGCCCGATCCCGCCCTTTTTAGCATTCCCCGGAAAGAGACGACCAGGGTGGGGGTTTTTGTAAATGAACCGCTTATCTCTGTGCAGCGAATTGTTGATGCGGGATGGCTCGATATGGTCCAGCTGCACGGAAGTGAAACACCGGCCTATTGTAAGGCGCTTGTGAATGAAGGGATCCATGTGATCAAGGCCCTTGACCCGGGACTCATTGGGAACGAAAATGGGCTGAAAGCCTATTACGGGGTGGTGCACTACTTCCTGTTCGACACCCCGGGCGAGAACCATGGTGGCACAGGAAGAAAATTTGACTGGGATGTACTTACCGGCTACTCTCTCCCGGTTCCGTTTTTTTTAAGCGGAGGGATCGGTCCGGATGACGCGCCGGCCATCAGGGAGCTGGAGCAGATGTGGTTTCATGGCGTGGATCTGAACAGCCGGTTTGAGCGGGAGCCAGGATTGAAAAACGTTAAACAGCTTGAAAATTTTTTCAAAGAAATCAGAAA
>JBDLIQ010000159.1:0-6552 GCA_039714775.1 Bacteroidota bacterium | reverse complement strand
ACTCACCAATCACCTCTCACTACTCACCAGTCACCACTCACCCTCACCAATCACCCTTTACCTGAGTTTCGGCATTCGCTTCCCCTTACCCGATGACATCATCTTCATCATCTTCCTGGTCTCATCAAACTGCTTTACCAGGCGGTTTACCTCAGGCACCGTGGTGCCACTTCCATCAGCAATCCGCCTTCTCCGGCTCCCGTTCAGGAGGGCTGGATTGGAGCGCTCCACCGGTGTCATGGAGTGAATGATCGCTTCAATCCCCCTGAATGCATCATCATCAATATCCATGTTCTTCATCGCTTTTCCCATTCCCGGGATCATAGAGGCCAGATCCTTGATATTACCCATCTTCTTGATCTGCTGGATCTGGGACATAAAGTCGGTGAAGTCGAACTGGTTTTTCGCAATCTTCTTCTGAAGTTTCCTTGCCTCATCCTGGTCAAACTGTTCCTGTGCTTTTTCAACAAGAGAGACAATATCACCCATCCCGAGGATCCGGTCAGCCATCCGTTTGGGGTGGAAGGCATCCAGTGCATCCATCTTTTCACCTGTTCCAACAAACTTGATGGGTTTATCTACCACCGAGCGGATCGAGAGTGCGGCACCACCCCTGGTATCACCATCCAGTTTGGTAAGGACGACCCCGTCAAAATCGAGCCTGTCGTTAAACTCCTTGGCCGTATTCACAGCATCCTGCCCTGTCATGGAGTCAACAACGAAAAGAATCTCATGGGGTGTGATGGCATCTTTTACTGCACTGATCTCTTTCATCATCTCCTCGTCAATGGCCAGGCGACCCGCCGTATCAATGATGACCGTATCAATCCCCTTTATCTTCGCCTCTTTCACGGCAGCTTTGGCGATCTTTACAGGATTCATGTTCCCCTCCTCAGTGTAGACAGGGACACCCACCTGTTCGCCCACCACCTTCAACTGGTCAATGGCCGCAGGCCTGTACACATCACCTGCAACCAGCATCGGCTGTTTACCCTGCTTACTCTTCAGGTGGGAAGCAAGTTTACCCGAAAAGGTGGTCTTACCCGAACCCTGCAATCCTGCGATCAGGATCACCGTGGGGTTTCCCTTCAGGTTGATAGCCACATGCTCGCCCCCCATGAGCCTGGAGAGGTGGTCGTGGACAATTTTCACCATCATTTCAGACGGTTTCACCGCAGTGAGGATCTTCTGTCCAAGCGCCTCCTCCCTCACCTCTTCGGTAAACTGTTTGGCTATTTTAAAGTTGACGTCTGCATCCAGCAGGGCACGCCTTACATCCTTCAGGGTCTCGGCCACATTGATCTCAGTGATCCGTCCCTGTCCCTTCAGTATCTTGAACGAGTGCTCAAGTCTATCCGATAAATTTTCAAACATCTGCCCTTAATTCTGATTTTAAAGCTGCAAAAATAGCTAAAATCGGGCAGAGATAAAAGCCTTCTGTGCAGGAGTGTTACTCTGCAGGGAGAGGGGATGCTTACTCTGCAGGGAGAGGGGATGCTTACTCTGCCGTGGGCGATACAGGAAGGGTCCCCATAAGGAAGATATCCTGCAGGTCGGAGTAGTCATAGATGTAGAAGCCGTCCTCCCCGATCATAAAGAGGAACGAGGAGAGGGGAATCACATCATGGGCATGAATGTCGGTGAATTCAGCAATCTTGTGGTCGGTGATGGAGTAGGGGTTCGTGGCATCATACACCTTTAAACCATGTTCACCTTCACATACGAACAGGGTGCTGTTGTCAATCCCCAGACCGTAGGGCTCGGTCATATCAAAGGATGCCATCCTGGAGGGATTTGATTTATTGGATATATCAATCACCTCCAGCAGGTCCTGATTACCTCCGCAATTGTTCCCCGAACGAAGTGTCACATAGGCCCGGTCTCCGGCAACCACCACAGGATCACAAGAGGTGATGTGTTGGTAGGTCGATATGGGGTTGGGAGCGGCAGGCTCGTCGAGACTCAGGATGTGCATGCCGTTGGCAGCTCCCACATACATGTATTCGCCCGAGATAAAGATGGTCTCCACATTGCCCCACAGGTTCTGCTTGTGTACCATCTCAGGTTCATCGGTGTTGCTGATGTCAATGGATTTCAGCAGGTAGGTACTTTCCAGCACATAGAGGTAGTCATCATAGGTAAGGAACCTGGCCATGGAACCTCCCACACCGTAGGTGTCGCCGCTTCCGGCCGGGTATGTCATCGGTCTGCCACCGCTCTCCGCCGCGAATGCATAATCTTGATAGATGGGCCATGGATAGGGATTAATATGAACTTCCCTGGTAATCTCTTCAATCAAAAAACCTGTCACCACCCCTCTCTCCTGGTCGATCTCATCAAGCGGATAGTCATAATCATAGGGAGGGATCACATACTCGAACAGATCTTCCATTCTCTTTACTTCAGCCGGCTGCAGGGGATTGGAGATATCAATCAGCACAAGGTCCACATAGCTGTCGGCATAGAGCACATCGTTTCGGATGGCCATGTCCACATTGCCCGGAACCTCAATGAATGCTTTGACCTGCGGATTGGAAGGGTCCGACAGATCCACCACATGGATACCCTTATGAAATTCGTTGATATACATATAGTTGTCCTTGAAATAGATCTTTCCGGGCTGAACCAGCTCCTGCTCTGAAGTCACCTGAACCGGGCTCCGCAGCTCTTCATAGGACATATAGACGGGGACATTGGCGACATAGGTCTGTAGCTTTCTGTCTGTACATGAAGTGAAGGCAATTACAGCAATCAGGATCAGGAGGGCATTTCGTTTCATGGGTCGAAGTTTTGTTATCTGGTTTAACTATTGAGGTTTCGCTCATAAGATGCAGGGAGAAGGTTATTGGTTGCGTTCCCGACGCAACCTTTTGCATGGGTGTCTCATCCTTGAGTTAAGCGGACGAATTAGCTTAGCCGAGAGCTCCGCGATGGCGAATTTGTGTCCATAAACAGAGAATCGATGATCCTCGCAGTTCTGCTGCCGGGAGAGTCAACAAACGAAAACTCAACTTAAACAGAAAAAATGACATTTTCAATGAAGCCCGGACTGCTGATAGCCCTAATGATCATAGTGATTCCATCGATCCTCTCCGGACAGGAGGTGGACCATGTATACCTGAAGAGCGGAAGCGTGATCCGCGGAAACATCATGGAGATCGAACCGGCCGATCATGTGAAGATTGAGGACCTCTGCGGAAACATCTGGTTTTATAAAATTACCCAGGTTGAAAAGATCACATCTGAGCCCTACAAAGAGGAGCAGACAAAGGTGGAGGATATGGGATTTGATGAGGGTTTTGTAAACATCACCTCCATGGGATTTCTTGCCGGCTCCTCCACCAACCAGCAGGTGGCACCCTTCAGCCTGCTGATGGTGAATGGCTGGCGCAACTCTTTCGGACTCTTTACAGGTGTGGGGATGGGGATTGAATTTCTCTCCTCCACCTACATGCCACTCTTTCTTGATCTGAGATATGATCTGACCGGAGGAGATGTGGTGCCTTATATAGTGGCCAAAGGAGGTTACTCCGTTCCCCTTGTAGCGGACTATGAAAATTATAACATCAGCTACACTTACTCGGGCGGACCCCTGGCGGCATTTGGGGTTGGACTGAAGATCCGGACCAGGAACCATTTTGCATGGGATGTTGCATTGATGTACCGCTACCAGCAAACCTCCTATACCGAGAAGTATGAATGGAATGACCAGGAGAACGCCTATACAGACATATACAACCGCATAGAGATCCGTTTAGGATTCTATATAGACTAATCTGCAGTTAGATTAGGTTTTCCTCCCGGCCCGCTTTTGCATCGTCAAGAGTGGGCCGTTTTATTTGGCGACCTAACTACCCAACTACCTAACTAATCACCACTTTTCGGGGTCTTCCCGCTTTGCGTTTACCGGTATTGGTTGCGCCTTTTGGAAGATCAATTCGCGCAGCATACTCCTTTTTTATCACTCCCGGTGAAGAAAACCAGCTCTTCAGAGCCACATATTTTTCCCTTTTTCCTATGGAGAAAGTATCCACCTTTCTGCCCTTGCTGCGAAGGCGGAATATAACACTCACTATGGCCTGTTTGGTGGCACCCCTTTTCCCGGCCGGAAGTTTGGTAAATGCCATGATCTCATCGGTAAGCTCATCATAGGTAACCGGCTTGTCCAGCTGGCGCAGCCGCTTTATGATCAGGAGTTCCCATTTCGATTTTCTGCCCGCTTTTTTCTTTGGCTTCGATGTTCCGCTCTTCATTGCCGGTGATTTTAATGTGATAAACTCACCTGCTCCGGGTTCCGGAATCTCCTCTCCAAGCCGCTTAAGGATGGAGGTGATGTGCATTAATTTCCGGCTGGTGCGGTCATACTCCTCTTTGTAGAATTGAATCATTTCTGTCAGCTCATCTTCTGGCAGTTGAATGGTCTCCATGTTTGTCTCTTTTATTAAGTTATGTGTTGTATAGATTCAACCTGACTGAACCAGTATCGATCAGGATAAATAAAGATTGTTGGAATACGGCCTAAATATAGAATAAACCTTTAGAAATTGAAAACCACCTAGTTCCGAACTGTGCAGCAGATCAGCATATTTTATTACATTTGGCTGTTAGCTGATACTTTTCGCAGCTTTACCGAGAGGCATTCCTCTTCTAATTTGATCTCATATGAAAACTGTGCATGCAAGGTTCCTGCCCCTCTTTTTCCTCCCTCTCCTCATGACAGCTCCGGTAGTTCTGAATGGCCAGATCGAGGTGGCGTGGTTCGATTCCACAAGCCACCAGGAACATGACAGAGCAATCTTTTTCACCAACCGGAAGCCGAAAAAAACCGACGACGGATCCCTCGCTTTTCGCAACAGGTGGACCCGGCAAACCGACAACCTCTATTTCTGCCTTTTCGATTTTGAAAACGACTCCATCCTGCTGAAATACAGGGCCACCAAAACATCAGGGAAATATGAATTTCCCACCCGGAAGGTCGGGGACAACATCTTCTACAAAGTGTATGAGGATCTGAGAATAGACCGTGGCATCAGGAACATTAATTTTATTGTTCCCGGTTATGCCAAGACCTTTGAGAACCAGGTGTACAGTTACATGTACCGGCTGCAAAAATATTATGCGGACACCCTGCAGGAGAATACGGTTTTTATCACATTTGCATGGGGTGACCAGGCCACCCCCATGTTCTACTATAAAGGCAAGCGATCTGCCAACAGGGCCGCCAATGACTTTGCCATATTCCAGCACATGCTTGAAGATTTTCTCTCCGACTCGGCCTACTTTGCCACCCATCCCGACGATGTACGGTTCAAGCTGGTCTGCATGTCCATGGGCAACCAGTTGTTAAAAAGATACATGATCAAGAGGGAACAGCAGGATATAGACTTTTATCCCACGTACGACTGGACCGTCTTTATCGGGAGCGATGCCTCCAATGACTCTTTTGAAGAGGGGAAGGGTTTTGACGACCTGCACCTGATGAGCGATTCGGTGCTGATCCTGGTAAACAGGAAGGACGGACCGCTGCGTATGTCCCAGTGGATGAATACAAAAACGCGCATGGGACTCAGCGGGCCCAGAGATATGGATGAGGTTCCCGGCAATGTGGTGGTAAAGGATATCACAGGACTCATCTCCTGGGAGGATCTTCCTGCCATGGGCCATGACTACTTTCTGCGAAACCATGTACTGAGGGATTCCCTGATCCATGTGCAATCACGGACTTATCCGCCCTTGCCGTAACCGGGCGTACCTCCTGCGGTGTACAACCGGGATCCGGCACCTTTGCGGGGAGGGGCTCAATCCACCTTTTTCAGTCTCATTACCTCCAGACCCTCTTCATCGAAAAGCATGAGTTTCATCTCTTCGACTTTGTAGGAGGCCACCCCGGGAACCGCCCTGTTAAACTGACCGGGGATCTCCATCTGCGGGCACATTTTACGGGTTCCTGCTGCTATTCCCAGCCTGAACGCCGTTTCGCCCAGTTCGATGATCTCCCCGAAGAAGTTGTTGCAGCCGTCATTTCCATGGTATCTCATCTCACCCACATTGATCTCCAGCCGGGGCAGGCTCACCCTCTCTTCGCCGGGATCCGGGGTGAGGTTCTCCCCGCCAATGCTTTCAACCACCCAGATGTCATGCAGCAGGAGTCTTGTATCCTGCTCCCTTTCCAGGAGCTTCACCAGGGTGTAGGCTATGGACGAACCATCGGCCGGCACCATGGAAGAATCCAGGTGGGTCTCTTTCACAAGAAGCTTATAGCGATATCCCTCCTCAAATTCGAAACCCTCAATAGCTGCATAAAACAGCTCCCAGGCAGCGGGGTCGGGAGTCTCCCCTTTTTGCACCTGCAGACACTGCATGGGAGCCACCCCCACACAGGGAACCTTCAGACTGTTGACCCAGTAAACGTGGGTGTCAGCATTTTTTTTACCCACACCCCCGCATGAGGTGAGAATCAGGGCCCCAAGAATAAAATACAACTGTTTCATATCAAGTAAATTAGGTTTTCAAACTTTCAACTCACCAATCACCCTCACCACTCACCCTCAC
>JBDLIQ010000158.1:0-6596 GCA_039714775.1 Bacteroidota bacterium | reverse complement strand
GGTATTAGTGAATATGGAGCAGGAGCAAGTATCATTCATCAAAGTGAAGAGTTGATAAAAACAAGTCCGGGCAGCTTTTGGCATCCTGAAAATTGGCAAACACATTTTCATGAAGGTTATTGGGAAGAGATTGATAAACGCCCTTTTTTATGGGGAACATTCATTTGGAATTTGTTTGATTTCGGGGCAGCACATCGTTCTGAAGGCGAAAAATACGGCAAAAATGATAAGGGTATCGTCACCTTTGATCGTAAAGACAAAAAGGATGCATTCTACTTTTATAAAGCAAATTGGAACAAAGACGAACCAATGATTCACATTGCAGAACGAAGAGTTGTTAATAGAACAAAAGCAGAACAAACCATCAAAGTATATTCAAATCAAAAGAAAATAGGGCTATGGGTTAATGGGAAAAAATATACCCCATCAAATTCCTCAGAATATTCACGCTTCTATTTTAACGTAACACTTTCACCAGGAAAAAATGAAATTATTGCTAAAAGCAAGAACAACTTAAAAGATATCATTGTGATTAATTTAGAAAAGCACTAAATTTCGTGATGACTCTTCTGCTGTTTTATCTGTTTCTTGCCCTGTTTGTTTCATTCCTCTGTTCGGTAATGGAATCTGTTTTACTCTCCACTCCCAAATCTTTCCTTTATGCAAAAAGAGAGAGCGGGAATAAATCTGCCATCATTTTTATAAAACTTAAGGACAAAATAGACAGGCCATTATCAGCAATACTCTCTTTAAATACGATTGCTCATACAATAGGTGCTGCTGGTGTTGGAGCACAAGCAACAAAGATGTTCGGTGAAATATATTTTGGGATTATTTCGGCAATCCTTACACTGCTGATCTTGATCTTTTCTGAAATAATTCCCAAGACGATTGGTGCGAGGTATTGGAGAAAACTGGCAATGGTTTCAGGAGTAGTTATCAATATAATGGTGATCATTACCTATCCGTTAGTGATCATGACAGGGTACATAACAATTCTCTTTTCCAGGAGCAAAGATGAGAAGTCAGTGAGTAGAGAAGAGATCTCTGCGATGGCTAAAATTGGAACTGAAGAGGGGATTTTTGAAGAGAAGGAGAATAAAATAATTCAAAATCTAATTCGGCTTAAGGATGTTAAAGTGTTGGACATAATGACACCCAGAGTGGTTGTAACTTTAGCAGATGAAAACATGTCCTTAGAGGAGTTTCTAAGAAATAAGGAGTTTCTTCATTATTCACGAATTCCTGTCTATTCACAAAACAGCGAAAATGTTACGGGATATATATTTCGTCAAAACGTATTTGAGAAACTTGCTGAAAAAGAGACGGATTTGAAACTTGGGGATATTCGCCGAGATATTGTGGTTGTTCATGAACTACAGACACTGTTGCATTTATGGGAAGTTTTGCTTGAAAAAAAGGAACATATCGCGCTTATTGTAGATGAGTATGGCGGGTTGGCCGGAATAGTAACCATGGAAGATATTATTGAAACCATATTGGGTTTGGAAATTGTAGATGAGAGTGACAGGATTACTGATATGCAACAGTATGCTCGTGAAAAATGGAAGGAGCGAAAAGCCAAATACAGTATTCTTATTAATGATGATTAGTGGATACTCCAAATACATTTTACTTAATAGAGCGCTCTTGTTATCACTGACTGGGTCCACCTGGCAGCTTCACCCGCCAGGTATCCGGTCACATCTTCAAGGGAGGACCACCTGGGGTCCTCTTTTTCCCACAGGGCATAGAACCGGTAGGGGACAGGCTCGCCGGGGCCGGCATCCAATACCACATAGTAGGTCTGGGTGATTCCACTCCCGCCAATACCCACCTCGCCCTGATCCACCAGGTAATCTTTGGGCACCATAAGGGCCAGGGCCATCAGCGAACCATCCTCTGCCTGGGCATCATGGGTGACAAATGCCATGTGGTTTTGACCGAGGTCCATAGTGTAGAGGGTATCGCTCTTCATGTTTACGATCCCGGGAACCAGCTTCAGGTCATCGGGCTCTCCCGAATAGGTTACTGTACCCTGGTAGTGGTGCCGGCCGGCTGTGATCTCTACCTGGTGCAGCACCTGGATTGGCGTTCCATCCACGTTCCAGTCCGAATAACGCAGGTTGAACCTGCTTCGCAGGGGGCCCTCGAATACCACCTGGTAGGTTCCTGACCCGTTGTCGCCCACCCGGTAGATTGAATCGTTGTGCAGGTATCCGATGGCACCTGCTCCGAGACTTGTTCCCACCTTGAGCAGATCCATCCCCCAGTCAGCGGGCTCATGGTAACTTGGTTTGCCAGCAATGCCGACACTGTCAAGCACCATCTCACGGGTTAGCTTACCGAAGATATCCATCCCGTTCCGCTGGTCAAAATAGTTCCTGAACCCGACCCTGTCGTTCTCCCAGGCCGGGCCCTCCATCTGGTACACCTCCCCGGTGCGCGAATGGTTGTGGTACGAAATGCCCTCCAGGCGGTCTGCCTCGTACAGTTCCGGGTATCCCGCCCTGGTCGCATCACCAAGTCTCAGGTTGGTGCGCGGTTCAAAAGAAGGGTACTCCCCCGGTGAAACAAAACGGAGTTCCACCTTTTGATCTCCGCCCGCAGGAAGGTCGATCAGGGCGAAGAGTTCGTCCCACCGGCCATCCATATCCACATCGTCTGCCTGGCAGGGCAGGGGATTGCCATCGCTGTCCATGAGCTGGGGAATCTTATCCTCATGGAGATCCATCAGCTTTGAGATCTTTTCCCGGCTGATAAGTACTGAAGCATCCTCCCTGGCATCATCATGTGGATTGGTTACCTGTAAAAGCGTACTACGGTTGGAATTGCATGATACCACAAGGGTGCCGATCAGAAATAGATAGAGATGGTAACGTTTCATGGGTATATGGTTTAGGTTCTTTATTTCACGGTTGTTGCTGAATACTACTCCTCATTCGCAGGTTTACCTATGGTGGCCAGGATGCCCCCATCCACATAGACAACCACCCCGTTGACAAAGTCCGAGGCTTTTGAAGCCAGGTAGACTGCGGTACCGGCAAGGTCTTCAGGATCTCCCCACCTGCCTGCAGGGGTGCGGTTGATGATGAACTCGTTGAAAGGATGTCCGTCCACCCGTATCGGTTCGGTCTGGGTGGTTGCAAAATAGCCGGGTCCGATGCCGTTGACCTGGATGTTGTGCCTGGCCCATTCGGTGGCCATGTTTTTTGTGAGCATTTTCAATCCTCCCTTGGCAGCGGCATAGGCCGAAACGGTGTTTCTGCCCAGCTCGCTCATCATGGAGCACATGTTGATGATCTTCCCTCCTCCGCGTTCAACCATCCCCTTAGCCACACTCTTGGACATGATAAACGGACCGGTCAGGTCCACATCAACCACCTGCCTGAAGTCGTCGGCTTTCATCTCAAGGATGGGGATCCTTTTAATAATTCCCGCGTTGTTCACCAGGATATCAATGGGTGCCACCTCCTGCTCTATTATCGGTATGGTTTGCTCCACAGCTGATTCATCGGTAACATCCAGCAGGTATGTGTGGATCTCTATTCCGTTCTCTGCATACGCCTTTTTTGCGGCCTCAAGTTTCTCCGGAAACATATCGTTTACAACAAGGGTGGCCCCCGCTTCGGCAAGTCCGGTGGCAATGGCCATTCCCAGTCCGTGTGTGGCACCTGTTACCAGTGCTGTTTTTCCTGAAAGGTCGAATAGTTTTATTGACATCTGTTTCTGTTTTAAATTTGAGATGATGGCATTACCGGATCTCGTTTGGCTGGATGATATCCATATCCCCGTAGTCGAGGTTTTCACCGGCCATTCCCCATATAAAAATGTAGTTGCTGGTTCCGGCGGCTGAGTGGATGGACCAGGGGGGAGAGATCACCGCCTGTTCGTTTTTCATCCAGATGTGTCTTGTCTCCTTTGGATCGCCCATGAAATGGCAGATGGCCTGTTCGTCTGGTACCTCAAAGTAGAAGTATGCCTCCATGCGCCTGCTGTGCAGATGGGGAGGCATGGTGTTCCATACACTCCCGGGTTTGAGTTCGGTCATCCCCATCTGGAGCTGACAGGTCTCTATGACGGGATTCACAAGAAGCTTATTGATCCTGCGCGCATTGGATTGTTCCATTGAACCAAGTTCAACCACCTCAGCATCGGCCAGTGTAACCCGCTTGCATGGATAGGCCTGGTGGGCAGGAGCGGAATTGAAGTAGAGGCGGGCCGGCTTTTTTTCGTCGGCACTGATCATGGTGATCTTTTTCGAGCCTGCACCTATATAGAGCGCATCCTTGTAATCAAGATTGAAATCAACACCATCCACCCGGATGGTGGCGGGGCCGCCCACATTAATAATCCCCATTTCACGCCGGTCACAGAAGAATTCGGATTTCAGGGGATCGATGGTGGCGAGTTCCAACTCCTTAACCGGAACGGCACCACCAACAATATAGCGGTCATTCATTGAGTAGACCATGTTGATCTCTCCCGGTACCAGGATCGATTCAACAAGAAACTCATTTCGAAGTCTTTCGGTTCCATACTTATTAGCATCTTCAGGATGGTTGGAGTACCGGATTTCATAATTTGTTGCCATAGGATCTTATTGTTTTGTTGTTGTTATCTGTTTGGTTTAGAGCTGTCACGCACGATCAACTCAGGTTTGAGCACTGTTTTTTTGCATTCTGATGGCTGGAGATCGTTCTCACTGCAATCGATAAGTTTTTCGGCTACACGCTTTCCCATCTCAACACCCCGCTGATCCACCGTAGTCAGTGATGGCTGGATGAAAGCTGTAAAGGGTTCATTGCCAAACCCGGTAACCCCCAGGTCATCTGGAACCTTCCTGCCCGATTCCCGGGCTGCCTGCATCACCCCCAGGGCTGCATAATCACCGGCACAAAAGAATGCATCCACACCCCCTTTTAACTGCACTGCCTGATGAAAAGCCTCCTCTCCGCCTGCCTGAACAACCGGTTTTTCTATGATCCACTCAGGCAGAACCTCAATCCCGGACCCGGCCATGGCATCCATGTATCCCCTTTTTCGGTCCCGGTAGATGGTGATCTGTTCCGGACCGGCCACATGAATGATCTTCCGGTATCCCTCTTCAATCAGGTGCATCGTATTCATGTAGGCGCCAAGCCTGTCATCGATCACCACCGATTCTGTACCCTGACTTTGGATAATTCTGTCAAAGAAGAAGAGTTTGATTCCCCGATCCTGCAAAGCCCGTATATGTTCATCACCGGTTGTTTCAAGGGAGACAGAGATAATAATGGCACCCACCCGTGCATTGACCAGGGTCTGAAGGGCTGCCTTTTCGTCCTCAAGTTTTTCATGGGTCTGACAGATCATTAGCTGGTACCCCGAAGCGGCCAGGATCTTTTCCATTCCACCAATCACATTGGAGAAAAAATTGCGGTTGATCCGGGGTACGATCACACCCACGGTTTTACTCCGTCCCTGCCTGAGTGATGTGGCCATCACATTGGGCTGGTAGTTGTACCTCTTTGCAACTTTGCGGACCGCATCCCTGGTGGCCTTACTGATCCTTGGATGGTCGTGCAGGGCACGTGAAACGGTCGAGGCCGAAATGTTCAGCTCCCTGGCCAGGTCGTGGATGGTGATGTGGCTCTTGCTCATACGCAGAGTACAAAGTTAATACAATTTGTACAATCGATTGCGCATTTTTTAAAAGAAACTTCTACATGCACTGCTCCTTCCCCTCCGGGTTGGGTTCCACATGGATGGTGGTTTCGATATGCATCTCCTCACTGAGCGCCTCCTCAATCTGTGTGGCAACCTCATGACCGGTGGTGATATCCAGTGAGCCTTTCAGCATGATGTGAAAGGTCAGCTCTTTGTGATCCCCATAGGTGTGGAGGTGAAAATGGTGTGGGCATATCTCGCGATCCGAAACCCTGTTGATGATCTCTTTGATCTCCTTGATCATCCTGTCGTCGGGTCTCTCTCCCAGCAGTTTGTCCACAGAATTCCGTATGATCCCGAAAACAGCGTAGAAGAGCATCAGGCTGATCAGAAATCCCAGCACGCTGTCGATCCACCAGAACCGGCTGCCCAGGAGAATCCCAATGAGAACCACCAGGGAGGAGATGGCATCGGTCCGGTGATGCCATCCATCTGCCCTGAGGGTTTCAAAGCCGGTTTTACGGTATGTCCAGTATGCAAACTGTGCAAGAGCCTCCTTGATGATGACAGATATGGCTGTGACCACGATGGCCAGTGTGCCAAATTGTGCCGATTCATGCGAACTGAATTTCTCAATGGATCCTCTGAAAAATTCGTAAGCCACGATTCCCAGCAGGAAAGCGATAAAAATGGAGCCGACCTGCTGATACCGGCCATGTCCGAAAGGATGCCGTTCGTCGGCTTTCCTGGAGGAGAGTTTCACGCTTCCGATCACGATCACAGAACTGGCCGAATCGGAGAGTGTGTGCCAGGCATCGGCGATCAGCGCCAGGGAACCTGTTGCAATCCCGGCCCAGTATTTTAATCCGAACAGGATCAGGTTCCCAACGATGCTCAACACACCCTCAAGGGTTCCGTAACGGTTCTTTTTTTTATTGTCCATTGCC
>JBDLIQ010000157.1:0-6645 GCA_039714775.1 Bacteroidota bacterium | reverse complement strand
GTTGCTGAGTTGCGGCGCCCGGTTGCAAACAATAAGGAGCAGAAGGGATAAACCAAGGACTGTTTTAGTTATCATCGGTTATTCATGGTTAATTACAAATTAACAAGGTGAAAAAAAGTAATACAATAATAGGGAAAAAAAAATGTTGCAATGGGAGGAATTGTGCTAAAACGGGTATTATATATGCACAATACCTGTTAAAGTGCCACCCCTGCAAAGTAGAGGTCGAAACCACCTTTACCACCCTCCCTGTTGGAGCAGAAATACAGCCTGCTTGTATCAAGACAAAAAGCGGGATAGAGGTCATCGAACTCCGAGTTAAGAAATCCAACCGGTTCCGGCTCTGAAAAATCTGAACCACCAGGGTTGGAGGTAAAGTTAATCTCAAAATTGCCGGTCACATCGGTAGCATAGAGCAAAACGAAGTCAAATCTGCCGGAATAAGCATCACTCTCTGTGACCAGGTAGGGACCCAACTCGTTCCCCGATGTATTGATGCTGTCCAGCCCCTGCGGTATGACCGCATAATCATCCATATAAATACCCCAGTTGTCGTACCTGTTGGTCACCGTCAGCTCGCCCGTTGTTTTAGAGAAGCTTACATTCATGGGCTGATAGATCACATCAAACTCCCCTCCCTGGCTCTGCCTGTTGGTAGAGAAGCAGAACGGGATAAGCCAGCCCAGGGTGGGTGCCGTTGAATTGTAATCATCATACACTGTATTAAACGCCTCCAGGTTTACCGGGTTGTCGGGCAGGTCCCCCTCGTTATAGTTGTATCCCCCTCCACCATTAAAAAGATCAAAAAAGCAGCCAGTGTACGCATCCATCCGGTATAATTCATTTTCCAGTCAAATTATGTTTAACGATCAGTTTACTACAGGACGGAAGTTTTCTGAAATGGTTGCGCAAAATAGTTATTCTGTAACCCATTTACTTCGAAACCGGTCACCTGAACAGAACATGAAAAAGAGCACGGGAGCTTAACAGTGCTGCCGTGGAGGTTCACAATCAGAACCGACAGATCGATCAGGGGAGACTAACCGCGTGTTCGGAGTATCCGTAAAACTATTTTGACTGCAAAATCACCTTTTTAGTCACAGAATCAAATCCGTCTGAGAGTCTGAGCAGATAGACTCCGCTGGCAAGCGAATTGTCTACAGACATCTCCAGGAGTTGCTCCCCCCGGGTCTGGATGCCATGATAAACAGCCATCACCTCCGCACCCTGGAGATTGTAGAGCGTAATCGAAACATCACGCTCCTCTGGAAGGTTATAACGTATGGTAAACCTGTCCTTCACAGGATTGGGGCTGATGGAGAGCTGAGCAATTCCAGCACCTGCAATCTCCTTCACACCGGTGGTCGGATCCATCTTCTCCCACTCCTCCTTTTCAGCTGGCCACCAATTAAGGTCTCCCACGGGAAACCCACCGATTGCACCGCTCTTCAGGGCCTCATTTGTGTATGTAAGATCCTCGGGGAATGGCCATTGTACAGAAAATTTATCTTCATCCGGATCCCAGCCCCAGTAGGTATTCGCCTTCAGATCACGCTTATTTTTCATCCATTGGATCATGCCGGACATCCCCTCACCCTGGTTCACAATGCCGGGATCTTCCAGTATGGTATTTGCAACCTCAAGGTGGGGATAGGTATCGTCATCATCAAACATGCCGAGTACCCTGGAATTCATGAAGGGGTTTTCATCAAGGCTGTAGGAGGCCCAGTAATCTTTGATGTCACCGGCATAGAAAAAACCATTATTGAGTACTTTATACTTCCGCTCCCCCTCTGCTATGCCATAATACTCAATAAGGTCGGAGGGGATCTCATCAATACAGATGATGCCATATTTCAGTCCGTCAGGATCCTGCCCAACCACATCCTGATCATTTTCACCATATGAGTGCGCATTGTAAAAAAGGTTATTAATAACAACCGCATCGGGAAGCCAGAACGAATGAAGCGGAAATTTCATGGTGTTCACGATGGTGTTGTGATCAAAAAGCAGGTAGTTGGGAGGTATGGAGCTGATATCGGCAAAAAATATGAAAGAGTTCATGTTGAAAAAGGTGTTGTTCTGCATGATCACCGTATCGGCAGGATTCTCCTGGTAGAAGCCAAACCCCCGTCCGTTCCAGATATTCGTTTTGTGCTCAAGATTTCTGAAATAACAGTTTCTTATGACTACTTTACTGACAGGTACCTCTGTCACCATTCCTGTCCAGAGTCCCCATTCGATTCTCACATGATCAAACTCATATTGCTTTCCTTCTCCGGAAAGGAAGAAGCTTGCATTGGACTCCCCGTTTCCGGTTGGGGGCGTCATCTGAAAAACAATATTCTTGATATAGCCATTGCCAAACAGCTTGAATTGTATAAGCTGGATCACCCCGTCAGCTCCGGCCGTAGAAGCAACGATGGGGGGCACTTCGCCGGCTTCAACTTCATCAGCGATCAGCCGTAGATCGAAATCACAGAAGAAAATTCCATCCAGAAAGTAGATCTTGTTCTTCTCCAGTTTGTAGTACCGCTCCGGATTGTTTCGCTCACCTGCAGCGGTGGTATCTCCAAGAATAAACTTCTGGAGAGAGCCAAATGTGCTTCCGCCAAAATCATTGGGGACCAGGAGGGTATCCGCCTGTCCAAAAGAGACTCCAAAGGTTATCGATAAGAGCACAAGCACCAGGTAGATTTTTTTCATGACATTGTAGGTTTTGTTTATGTTTTTCATTTAACATCTATTGTATTCGGTAGCGCAATCCCAGATCCAGGGTAAATCCATAGTACTGCACCCTGGTGGGATGGTTGTTTGAAATAAGCAGATCCTGCTCCTTTGTAGAGGTAAGGTTGCTAAAGTTCAGAATCGCCTCAAAGCCATCCCACGGCAGTTTCTGATTCACACTGAAATCGATCCGGAAATAGTCATCCGTTGCACCCCGCAGCAACCTGAAAAAGTTGGGATTGGAAAAAATATTGTTCTGATATACAAAAGAGAGCCTTGTGGAGAGCTCTTTATAATCATAACCCAGGGTCAGGTTAAAAATATCCGAAGGTTGGAAGATCAACCGCTCACTGTAAGGGGTGCTCTCCTCTTCCACATCCACCCAGGGCGGTTCCTCAAGAAAAATCTGGTTCAGTACCGTCCGTTCATAATCCACATTTGAGAATGTTTTGGTATAGTTGGCGGTGAGGAGCAGCCCCTTCAGGAAATTATCCAAGTACCAGAACCTGGTCTGCCACTCAATTTCCAATCCATACAGGATGGCAGGATTCGCATTGTTGACCACTTTCGAGATGGCCGTTCCCTCCGAATCGGCAGGCAGGCTGTGCTCCTCGATATCTGCCGCTGTAACGGCTCTGTTCCCCGCATTGTATATCAGTCCGTCGATCTCTTTATAGAAGCCTCCGATGGTAAATAATCCAAGTTTGTTCTTATAAGCCGACAGGTAGATATCGAAGTTGCGGGAGAGTGAAGGGGTTAAGAACGGGTTGTTAAATTGAATGGAATTGATACCAATATCCCAACTGGGGATAATCTGATTAAAACCTGGTCTGGCCAGTGTATGGGTATAAGCCAGGCGTACATCAAACCACTCCAGGGGCTTGTATTTCAGATGGATCATTGGCAACAGGAATCCATTTGTCCTTGTCACGGTGGTGTCGTGATGAAAATATCCAGCATCCCAGTCCTGAAAGGTATTGTTTCCCCTTACAGCGGTGTAGGATGTAGCGTTGTGTTCGTATCGCACACCCGGAATGAAGGTGATCTTCCCTCCAATCTTAACCACAGGCATGATATAGGCAGCTTTGTACTCCTCACTGCCGGTATAGTTGTCTTTTGTCGACAGGATATGGTCCATGAAGTAGAAATCTTCTGCCAGATCTGCAAAATCGTTGATCTTCTCTATATCCGGGACATTCTGAATGTAGTAGTTTCCCTCCGGGAAGCTGTTCTTTCCATAACCCTGATCCACAAACAGATCATGCGGTAATTTGCTGGCATCGGGTGCCAGGGTGCTGTTCAGCCATGGGAATGCCTCGATGGCCGCAGTCACAAACGGACGACCATGACCTGCCTGGGCAACAGGTATGGTGAAGCTCTCCTGTAAAAAGGCCTTGTCGGTCTTCTTGTATTTCACACCCACATTGATCTGCAAATTGATGTTGCCTGACAACAGAAAATCCCGGGAGAGGTCCAGGTGCGCTCCGTAAGCCTCTTCATGCGTATCGTATAGTGTTTTGGATATCCGTTGTACATTGGCAGCACCTATGTTATTGCGGGCATAGTACTGGATGCTATCGGGTACATTGGTGGTGGCTGCCTGCGGTTCGAACGCATTGGGTTCGGTGGCGAAAAAATCGATATTGCGGGGCAGTTCATTGATTGATTGCGAATAGGAAACACCCACATCCAGACCAAAGGCTCCAAAAGTATTGCTGTATTTAAGCGCATTGGTCATCACCCTCACCTCATTTCCTGTCAGCTTCATTCCATAGCTGTGTGTGCTATAGAACGGATTGTACAGTTCATACCTGTCTTCCTGTCTGTTATTAATCAGGCTCAGGAAATTACTCATCTTCAGAGTGCCCGACTTCAGGCGGTAATCAAGCACCACCGTTGCACCGGCTCTTTGAATATCCCTGCGTACATCCCGCACGGACATGGCCCCAAGCGATATCGGGAAACTATCCAGCCGGCTGGTCCTGTTGACATAGTTTACCGCCACCTCATTTGAGCTGCGGTCTCTTCTTTCCAGGTCAACCTGGGCAAATACTCCAAGTCTTTTTCCAAAGAATCTATTGCTCCCCCCAATCACCAGTTTATAGTTATTAAAACTGCTGTTCAGACTGCTGTACCCCCCCTGAAGAAGGGCATCAAAAGTCATCTCATCAGGGGCCTGCCTGAGTATGAAGTTGACGGACCCGCCAATCACATCGCCCTCCTGATCGGCCATTGCCGCCTTGGATAGCTCAATGCCATCAAGCATATAGGGTGATATCATACTCAAATCGGTACTGCGATCATCCCCGCCGGTAGAGGCCATGCTGATCCCCTCCACCTGCACCTTATTAAACTTCGGTGCAAGTCCCCGAATCACCACCTTACTGCCTTCACCCCCGCTTCTGACAATGGATACGCCCGCTATGCGGCCAATGGCCTCCGCCGCATTGGCATTGGGTGTCTCCTGTATCTTCTTTGCAGAGACGATGTTCTTAATGGTGTTGTCTGCAAGCTGCTGGTTGATGGAGGCGATCTGCCCCTTTGCCTGCACAGTGATCACCGCCTCCTCGCCCACGATACTCTCCACATCCAACAGAACATCCTGTTTCAACTCCTCTCCCGGCTGCAGGCTCACCGGCACCCGAACCGAATGATAACCGATATACCTTATCTCCATAGTATAATCGCCCGGTGGCAGTGAGTTGATCCTGTAGTGCCCATGCAGATCGGAAGCATCACCCAGGTTGAGTTCCATGACAGATACAGTGGCGCCAATCAACGCTTCACCGGAAAGCCGATCCTTCACCACACCCGTCAGTGTAGCCCTGGTTTGTGACAACAGTGATTGTGATGCTGCTGCAAATACTATAGTGACAACAAGGAAAGCGAGTTTTTTAATCATGGTATTTGCTACCCTTACAGGGGTGATCGACCCGTTGCCAATCACCCCATATTTATAAAAGATTAATACCTGTAAGGTCCTACCTCTTCAATATTCTCAGAACACCGGTTTTTCCGGCACTCTCAGACTCTACAAAATACAAACCTGTTACCAGATTTGACATCTCCAGTGTCACTGAATGCTGCGAACCAATATGATGCGTGGATATCAGTTTACCCTGCGCATTGAAGATCCTTACCGATTCAATGGCCTCCTCTGCCTCCAATATCAAGAGATCCGACACCGGGTTGGGATAGGCATTGAAAAAGAGCCTGCTTCCTGCCTCCTGGGTCTCAATAGATGTGTTATCAGGTGCGATGCCGGCTGTAAAGTTGTCAAACTGCATGGTAAAAGCATAAACACCCGGCCAGATCACATTCTCCACAAGGATCCCCTCAATCTCCGAGTAGTCGTTCTCCAGTATGGCACCATCCCAGTCGGGAAGACCGTAGTGATCAGAGATGTTGCTTACCACCGTATGCCACTCCCCGTCATCCGGCACATAATTGGTAATGGAGAGAAACTCCCTGGCCAGATCGCCATCTGCATTGGGACCCCAGGGAGAGACCAGGAAGGGTACACTGTCCACTTCGACGCCGTCATAGGTTGCGCCGGGCTCGATCTTCACGTCAAAAATAACATAGGGATTGTCCGTGATATCAAAAATCAGGTGCTCATGCTTGGTAAAATTAAGGAACTGGCCATCCCAGAAGTTAACCTGGCTCACCACGTTGTGAAGTACGCCATCTGCCTGCGATACATCAAATGCGGGTGTGCCGTCTTCATGCTCTGCCAGATTGGGCCTCCAGAGGTCAAAGCTTACCGGCTCCTCAAAATCCTCTATGTAGGTCTTAACCACAGTGGGAGGAACAGCAGCATTACCCACCTTGAAGTTGTCAAACTGCATGGTAAAGGCATAAACACCCGGCCAGATCACATTCTCCACCAGGATTGCCTCAATCTCTGAATAGTCGTTC
>JBDLIQ010000156.1:0-6825 GCA_039714775.1 Bacteroidota bacterium | reverse complement strand
CTAATGAAATATTTTATGAGGCCCGGTCAGGAAAAAAAGCGTAAATTCGAGCCAATTTTAACGCAGAGAGCACATTAGGATCCTATGCAATTCAGACAAACCAATCTTCTCCTGGGCTGGACCAGTTTCCTCATCGCCCTGGTTGTTTACTTTCTCACACTGGAACCCACTGTAAGCCTTTGGGATTGTGGTGAATTTATTGCCAGTTCATATAAATTACAGGTGGGCCATCCCCCGGGAGCCCCCCTGTTTATGATGATCGGAAGGGTATTCTCCCTGTTTGCATCCGACACCGGCCAGGTGGCAAAGATGATCAATGCCGTCTCTGCATTTGCAAGCGCCTTCACCATCCTGTTCCTTTTCTGGACCATCACTCATTTGCTGAAAAAGATACTGACCCGTCCTGATCAGGCCATGACACTCAGCACCAGGATCATCATCCTGGGAGGCGCCTTCACAGGGGCGATGGCCTACACCTTTTCAGATACATTCTGGTTCTCGGCCGTTGAAGGAGAGGTATACGCCACCTCTTCCCTGTTCACCGCCGTGGTATTCTGGGCAATCCTGAAATGGGAAAATGTGGCCGATGAGCCGGGATCGAACCGGTGGCTGATCCTGATAGCATACCTGATCGGACTCTCCATCGGGGTGCACCTCCTGAACCTGCTGGCTATTCCGGCCATTGTGCTGGTCTACTATTTCAGGAAATACCAGGTCACCCGAAAAGGCGTCCTCTATGCCCTGGGCATCTCCCTGATTATGCTGCTTGTGATTATGTACGGGATTATCCCCGGTTTTGTTAAGGCAGCCACTGTGGTGGAGAAGTTCTTTACCAACTCCCTTGGCATCCATTATAATGTGGGCGTGGTGGTCTATGTGGCCCTGTTGCTTGGTCTGCTTATCTATGGAATCTACCATACCCAGTACATTCGCAAAAGTGTGCTATGGAACACTGTGCTGATTGGCATTACAGTGATTATTATCGGGTACTCCTCATACGCCATGATTGTGATCAGGTCCCTGGCAGCCCCCCCCATGAATGAAAACCGGCCGGAGAATGTTTTCGCGCTGCTCTCCTACCTGAACAGGGAGCAGTACGGAGACCGCCCGCTGATCAGGGGGCATCTTTATGATGACGAGGTGATAGATGTCGAATATAAGAAGCCGGTCCACCTCCTGAACAAGGAGAAGAACCAGTACGAGATTGTATCACGGAAACCGGAGGTGGTCATGTCAGGCAGTAAAGTGCTGTTGCCCAGGATGTACAGCAGAGACGCCAATCACAAACAGGCCTACCAGGAATTTGGGACCATCAGGGATCCGCAAAATCCCACCTACCTGGATAACCTTGAGTTCTTTCTCCGGTACCAGGTCGGACATATGTACCTGAGGTATTTCATGTGGAACTTTGCCGGACGGCAGAATGATATCCAGGGACACGGCAATGTGCTTCACGGAAACTGGATCAGCGGCATTCCTTTTATCGATGCCAGGATTGGTCCTCAGAAACAGCTGCCCGAAAGTATGAAAAATCATCCGGCCAGGAACCGTTACTATTTCCTGCCTTTTTTGCTGGGACTGATTGGACTGTTTTTTCACCTGGACAGAAATGTGCGTGATTTCTGGGTGGTCATGAGCCTTTTTATATTAACCGGAGTGGCCATTGTGGTCTACCTTAACCAGACCCCCTACCAGCCCAGGGAGCGGGATTATGCCTATGCGGGCTCATTTTATGCATTCTCCATCTGGATCGGGATCGGTGTGGCCGGGATTTTCCGGATCCTCCATACGAAATTAAGTGCAAATCTATCTGCCATTGTTGCCCTGGTGGTCTCTTTCCTGGCGGTCCCAACCCTGATGGCCATAGAGAACTGGGATGATCATGACCGTTCCGGAAGGTATACAGCCAGGGATATTGCCCGCAACTATCTCAACTCCTGCGACAAAGATGCCATCATCTTTACAGTGGGGGATAATGACACCTTTCCCCTCTGGTACGTTCAGGATGTGGAGGGGGTCAGGGAGGATATCCGTATTGTGAACATGATGCTCTTCAATATGGAGTGGTACATCGACCAGATGCGATGGAAGAGCTACAGTTCAGAACCGCTCAGATTCACACTGCCGGAAAGCAAATACCGGAAAGGAACCAACAACTCCATCTATGTAAAGGAGAACAAAGGATGGGCCCCTGTGGATTATATCCTGAAGTTTGTGGGCAGCGATGCGCCAAAAACAAAACTGCCACTTCGGACCGGTGAAAAGATCGATTACATTCCCACCCATAAACTGTTTCTTCCGGTCGATTCGGCTACGGTGGTATCCAACGGAACGGTAAGGGTTCAGGATGCGGGCAGGATTCTTCCCGAGGTCCGGTTCACCCTGCCTCCCAATAAGCAGATCATGAAGGGCGGACTGGCACAGTTGGACGTTCTTGCATCCAACAATTGGGAGCGACCCGTCTATTACACCTCCGGCGGTTTTAGCGGATCCCTGGGACTGGAGAAGTATTACCGCACCGAGGGACTTGCATACAGGGTGGTTCCGCTGGAGACTCCATACCAGAGTATTCTCGAAATGGGAGAGATTGATACAGATACCCTTTACCACCGGTTGATGAACAGGTTCAGTTGGGGCAGGATGAACCAGGAGGATGTACGGCTGGATTACTACACCATCCGGACCCTCTCTGTAATTCGATTCCGGAGTCTTCATACACGCCTGGCAATCAGGCTGCTTGAGGAGGGGAAGCGGGACAGGGCTGTGGAGGTACTGGACCGTTGTATGGAGATGGCTCCATCGAGGGTGCTGCCATATGACCAGCATGTTTCAGGCATCACCATTCCCAACCGAAGTGGCGGCCACATACACCATGAAGGGCTCATCGAGGCTTACTACCTGTGCGGGGAGACAGAAAAAGCCAATGCCATCCTCACAGAACATTATGAAACCCTGTCAGAGGAGTTCTTTTACTACAACGCGATGAAGCCGCGGCATAAAAACTCTATCCAGAGGGAGATCAATGAGATCCTCTACCAGATGCAAGAGTTGAAGCTGCTTGTAAACAAATTCGGACAGTCAGAGGTGATGAAAAATCTGATCATTTAGCGTCCATCGACACTATAGACAGACTCTATTTAGCCTGGAAGCTTACCTGTTTCGATTCATCAGGAAAGAGGCAAAATTATAGAGCTCGCTCTTCTTCTCATCGGGCCTGTTCAGGCGCTCCAGGTTTGAGAGTGCCAGAGTGTAGAACTCCTTGATCCGCTCTTCGGTACGCTCTTTGATGTTCAGCGAATCAAATATGGCTGTAACTGCTGAAATTTTCTCATCGTTTTTGAAGGTTTTTTTGATCAACCAACCTTTAAGCTCCTTTTTCTGAGATGTAGTTGCCCTCTCAAGGGCCTCGATCACCAGGTAGGTCTTTTTGTTGTCAACAATGTCTGTTCCCACCTTTTTTCCTGTCACATCGGGATCACCATAGGTGTCGAGCAGGTCATCCTGCAACTGGAAAGCAACTCCTAAGTTTCGTCCAAACTCATAAAGGTCTTCCGCATCTTTTTCGGAAGCTCCCCCCAGGATGGCTCCGATCTTCAGGCTTGCAGCCATCAGGACCGCTGTTTTGAGTCCGATCATATTCAGGTATTCATCCTGGGATACAGTAAGAAGCTCCTCAAAATTCATATCGATCTGCTGACCCTCGCAAACCTGCATGGCCGTTTTTGTGAAAATATGATGCACCGTATGAAGCACCACCCCGGGAGACTGGTTCATCAGATTACTGGCCAGGATGGACATCACATCCCCCGAGAGAATGGCTACATTCTCACCATACTTCATATGTACAGTAGGATGTCCCCTTCTCAACTCGGAGCGGTCCATGATATCGTCATGCAGCAGGGTGAAGTTGTGAAAAACCTCTATGGCAAGAGCCGGGATCAGTGCAGGCTCAACACCCCCTGAAAACATGTCACATGCAAGCAGCACAAGGGCGGGGCGGATTCGTTTACCCCCCATCGAAAGCACATACTTCACCGGTTCATAAAGTTCCGGCGGTGTGTCGGGGATGGATAGGGTCTGTATATGTTTTTCGACCAGGTTCTGGGCTTCTAGCAATGTGTACATCTGTTCTTTCAGAATAAAATTATGGTCTATTGATGCGAGAAAGTTAAGGATTTTTGAACCATGAATGGCACGGTCCTTGAACAATATGTTTTAAAATAGAATCATTAACTTTGTCCGGTTCGAAAAAAAAATATTTAATGCATATCTCAGGTCGTTTTCTCTCTCTGTTTATCGGTATTTTTCTTCTTGTTTCAATCAGTTCAAGTGGTCAGGGTTATCGCATTGAACTCTCCATAAAAGGCCTCTCGGGTGATACCCTCATCCTGGGGGAGTATTTCACCTCCCGGATGATCCCAAAGGACACTGTAATACTCAACAAAAAAGGATCCGGGAGTTTTTTAGGATCTTCCCCTTTCCAGGGCGGATTGTACCTGATCTATCTCAGCCCTGATAAATATTTTGATTTTCTGCTGGGGGACGACCAGGTTTTCTCCATAAAGGCCGATACCGCTGACCTGATGGGAAGCATCGAATTTGAAGGTTCTGAAGACAACCTCGTATTCCAGCAATACAAGGAGTTCCTTCAGGTGAAAAGGGGAGCGCTGACACAGCAGCAGCAACTTCTTGGCCAGGTGTCCAGTGAAGCGGATTCTGCCGGGATTCGCGAGAAGCAGAAGGAGATCAACCGGGAGATGGAGTCCTATATGGACAGGATCGGTAAAGAGCATGCTGCGCTGTTTGTTAGCAAATTTATCGGGGCCACCCGGGAACCCATCCCACCTGCAGAGATGCTTACCGGGAACAGGAGAGCCGATGATTCGGTAAGGTTCTTTTACTACAGGGAGCACTATTTCGACCGGTTTGACCCTTTCGATGTCCGCCTGCTTCACACACCGCTTTACGAGGGAAAGATCAAAAACTATATCACCAGGGCAGTGGCCCAGCATCCCGATTCCCTGGTGGTGGCCGTGGATTATCTGCTGGAGGGATCGAAAGCAGACAGTGAATTGTACCGCTACATGCTGATCACCCTTTTCAACCATTTCGCTGAAAGCAAATACATGGGGATGGATGTGGTATACTTCCACATTGCCGAACACTACTACATCCCCGATGCCACCTGGAGCAGTCCCGAATTCATCAGCAAACTGCAGGAGAACCTGGACAAGAACAGACCCACCCTGATTGGCAGGCAGGCACCCAACCTGGTCATGCGCCGGGTCTCTTCGGAACATTTCCAGATGGCGGCCCAGGATTCAGCGATCAAAAGTGATCCGCACATCGGTAACGACTTCATGATCCATGACATTGATGCCAGTTTTACTATCCTCTACTTCTGGGAGGGAGATTGTGGTCATTGTAAAAAATCAACACCAGCCCTTTATGAGGTCTACTCACGGCTGAAAGAGAAAAACGTTGAGGTGATCAGTGTACATGCAATTAACACCATAGAAGGGAAAGAGCTCTGGGTCGATTTTGTAAACAACCATGGCCTGTATGACTGGGTCAATTGCTGGAGTCCGTACAGCAATGATTTTCGCAGTTTATATAACCTGCAGAGCTACCCCCAGCTCTTCATTCTTGACAAGGATAAAAAAATTGTTGCCAAAAAGGTAACCCCCGAACAGGCCGAACAGATCATCAATAACCTGACAGCCATTGAAACTAAAAACAAATCATTAGCACATGGATCCAAAACCTATTAAACTGGTCCTCGAGGACGGTTCCGAATTCAACGGAAAATCATTCGGATATGAGGGAAGCGTTGCCGGTGAAGTGGTCTTTAACACAGCAATGACCGGTTACCCGGAGAGCCTTACCGATCCATCCTACAAGGGCCAGATCCTTACATTGACCTACCCCATCGTAGGAAACTATGGCGTTCCGCGGGAGGATTCCGAAAACGACCTTTACAAATTCTTTGAATCGGATCAGCTGCACATTTCGGCGCTGGTGATCTCCGACTACTCATTTGAATACTCCCACTGGAATGCAGAGCGGAGCCTTGGAGAGTGGCTAAAAGAGCATAAAATCCCAGGCATTTTTGACGTGGATACCCGCCTTATCACCAAGCTTTTAAGGGAGAAGGGATCGATGCTGGGCAGGGTGGTATTCGATGAGGTTGTACCCGAATCCTATGACCCCAACCAGGAGAACCTGGTGGACCAGGTGAGCATTGGTGAAAAAAAGGTGTACGGGAACGGGAAACACAGGATCCTTCTGCTCGACTGCGGGGTGAAGTACAACATCATCCGCTACCTGCTTGAGCGTGACACCACCGTGATCAGGGTCCCGTGGGATCATGACATCAGCAAGGAGGAGTTCGACGGCCTCTTTATCTCCAACGGTCCGGGCGACCCGAAACAATGCACCGCCACCATCAAAACACTCTCGGATGCCTATGGATCAGACACACCCATCTTCGGGATCTGCCTGGGCAACCAGCTGATGGCACTGGCTGCGGGAGCTGACAGCTATAAACTGAAGTACGGTCACCGGAGCCACAACCAGCCTGTACTGGAGGTGGGAACAGACAAAGCCTATATCACTTCACAGAACCATGGCTATGCCATCGATAACAAGACCCTTCCCAAAGGATGGGAACCCCTGTTTGTCAACCTCAACGATGATACCAACGAGGGAATGAAGCATGTGAATAAACCCTTCTTCTCCACCCAGTTCCACCCCGAAGCATCGGGCGGACCCACCGACACGGCGCATCTGTTTGATGTTTTTATTGAGAATATTGAAAAGAGTAAA
>JBDLIQ010000155.1:0-6859 GCA_039714775.1 Bacteroidota bacterium | reverse complement strand
GTGACCCGCTCCATCCATTGCTGGTGATCCAGGTACCAATCCACCGTTTTTTCCAGCCCCTCTTCGAATGTAACCGAAGGTTTCCACCCCAGCTCATCGGCGATCCTTGAGCTGTCTATGGCATAGCGAAGGTCATGTCCGGCCCTGTCTTTCACATAGGTGATTAGTCCGGCAGAGGTGCCATCAGGGCGGTCCAGTTTTCTGTCCATGATGCGGCAAAGGGTCCGGATCAGGTCGATATTCGTCCACTCGTTCAGTCCCCCGATATTGTAAGTCCTTCCCAAGGCCCCCTGTTGAAAGATCAGCTCGATGGCGGCTGCATGGTCCTTTACAAAAAGCCAGTCCCTTATATTTTCGCCTTTCCCGTAGATGGGGATCGGCTTTTTGTGGATGATGTTGTGGATGGCCAGGGGAATCAGCTTTTCCGGGAACTGGTTGGGACCATAATTGTTGGAGCAGTTGGAGAGTACCACGGGCAATCCATAGGTGTGGTGGTAGGCCCTCACCAGGTGGTCGGAGCTGGCCTTGGAGGCCGAATAGGGACTTCGCGGATCGTAGGCGGTCTGCTCGGTAAAGAGCCCCTCGCTCCCCAGGCTTCCGTAAACTTCGTCGGTGGAGATGTGGTAGAACAGTTTTCCCTCTTTTCCCTCCCAGGCACTCCTGCATGCATTGAGCAGGTTGACTGTTCCAATGATGTTGGTGTGGATGAACTCCATGGGGTTGGAGATGGAGCGGTCCACATGCGACTCGGCGGCCAGGTGGATCACCCCGTCGATGGCGTGCTCACCGAAGAGTCTCTCCAGGAACGGGGCATCTACAATATCCCCCTTAACAAACCGGTAGTTGGGGAGGTTCTCAATATCCTCCAGGTTCTCCAGGTTTCCTGCATAGGTAAGCTGGTCGAGGTTGATTACCTGGTACTCAGGATGTTCGAGGACTATTTTACGTATGACGTGGGACCCAATGAATCCGGCCCCACCCGTAACTAGGATGGTCTTCATGATGTGGTCATTTTATTGCGAATGTACTTCTCCCAGTTCCAGGCCGAAAGCAGGGTCTCTTCAATGCCAATGACCGCTTTCCAACCCAGCTCATCATTGGCAAAACGGGTGTCGGCATATACCTGCTCCACATCCCCTTCACGGCGCTTCACCACCTGGTAATTCACCTTCTCCCCGGTCGCCTTTTCAAAGGCGTTGATAATCTCCAGAACGGAGACTCCCCTACCGGTGCCCAGGTTAAATACCTCGAACGGTGTTTTCTGCCCTTTATCCAGGTGGCGTTGAATGGCCACCACATGGGCCCTGGCCAGGTCAACCACATTGATGTAGTCCCTGATGGCCGAGCCATCGGGGGTGTTGTAGTCATCCCCGAATACCCTGAGTGTCTCCCGGATCCCGATCGCGGTCTGGGTGACAAAAGGGACCAGGTTGTCCGGAACACCAGTTGGAAGCTCTCCGATCTTTGCCGAGGGGTGGGCTCCGATTGGATTGAAATAGCGAAGGGCGATCACCTTGATTTCCGGGGAAGATGTCACGGTGTCCATCAGGATCTCCTCGGAGATCTGCTTGGTGTTTCCATAGGGTGATGTGGCCCTCTTGATGGGGGCCTGTTCGGTTACCGGAAGGGTATCGGGTTCACCGTACACGGTGCATGAGGAGGAGAAGACGATGCTGGGGACATCATACTTTTTCATCGCCTCCAGCAGGTTGACCAGCGAAAGCAGGTTGTTTTCATAGTAAGCCAGGGGCTTTTCAACGCTCTCGCCCACCGCCTTGTATGCAGCAAAATGAATCACTGCCTCTATATCCGGATATTTCTCAAAGACCGAGAAAGTGGCCCTCTTGTCCCTCAGGTCCGTCTCTTCAAACCGGGGCTTTTTGCCTGTAATTTCAACGATGCCATCGATCACCTCTCTTTTGGAGTTCTCCAGGTTGTCGATGATCACCACATCCATTCCGGCCTCCATCAGCTCCACGGTGGTGTGCGATCCGATGTAACCTGTTCCTCCTGTAACCAGTATTGTAGCCATATTATTTGGGGATTAAATTAGAGGCTCCAGTAGTTGAGCCCATCCATCTTGTCTCGGAATATTCCCTTCAGGTCGGCAAAAACTGCCTCCGGGTGGGAGATGGACCTGAAGTAAGCCTGATCGAGTTTTGCATACTCCTGGTGGTTTACCGCCACCACAATGCCGTGGTAGGGTCCTTCGATCGCTTCAGCCAGTTCAAACCCGTACTCCTCCCTGATCTCTTCGGGTGATGCATATGGGTCCACCACGTCAACATGAACCCCGAACTCTTTTAGTTCGGAGATCACATCGGCCACCTTGGAATTGCGGATGTCACTCACATTCTCCTTAAAGGTTGCACCCATCACCAGGAGACGGCACTCCTTCAGGTTGGGAAAGGTTGAAGAGAGCTTCAGGGTGACCTGCCGGGCCACATAGGCTCCCATCCCGTCGTTGATACCCCGGCCCGCATTGATGATCTGTGCATGGTGCCCGAACTTCATCGATTTATAGGTCAGGTAGTAGGGATCAACTCCAATGCAATGGCCCCCCACCAGTCCGGGAAAGAATTTCAGAAAATTCCACTTGGTCCCGGCCGCTTCAAGCACCTCATAGGTGTTGATATCCATCTTGTTGAAGATCATGGAGAGCTCGTTCATAAAGGCGATGTTGATGTCGCGCTGGGTGTTCTCGATGATCTTGGCGGCCTCGGCCACTTTGATGGAGGATGCCCTGTGAACACCGGCCTCGATAACCATCTCATAGGTTCTGGCAATCTCTTCGGCCGACTCTTCATCGCAACCCGAGGTCACCTTTGTTATTTTGGTCAGTGTGTGCAGGTGGTCGCCCGGGTTGATCCGTTCGGGTGAAAAACCCACTTTGAACTGGTTCTTGAATTCCAGACCGGAGATCCTCTCCAGCAAGGGGATGCAATCCTCTTCTGTGCATCCCGGGTAGACGGTCGATTCGTAGACCACGTAGTCGCCTTCGGAGATCACCTTCCCGACTGTGCCGGATGCTGCCAGCAAGGGGGTCAGATCAGGCTTGTTGTGCAGATCGATGGGTGTGGGAACTGCAACAATGTAGAAGGAGGCCTCCTTCAGATCTTCTAAATCTGCGGTAAAGATGATATCGCACCCTTCAAAATCCTCTGAAGCGAGCTCATTGCTGGGGTCGACCCCCCTTTTCATCATCTCAATGCGGTCGGGCTTGATATCAAACCCGATCACGGATATTTTTTTTGCAAATTCGAGGGCAATGGGCAGACCCACATAACCGAGGCCGATCACGGCCATGGTCTTCTTCCCGCTCAGGAGGTCATCATAGATCATTTTTCATCTATTTAAAATTTTATAATTTATTAATAACGAAGCAATTACAAAATTAATAAATAGATGTAACCACTTCGTTCTCCCATGAACTTATTTTAATCATCTCTTTTTGTGAACTTTTGATTAAAAAAGTTCATGTTCGTTTCATATATTTTAATAAGCTCATTTTTATTTCAAACCTTTTATTAGTGGATGATAGTCTCCCGTGATTCCTACGGGTGTACTGTTTCTAATGTTGTATACAGTCTCTATGGCGCCGCGGCTCGATTCCAGTCCGAAGCCATTGCCTTCAAGGATCTTCTCGTAGGTGATGGTGTGCAGGTCGGTGAACCCCCCGCTGAATTCGATCTCTTTTCCGTCCATGGTGATGGAGCGGTAGGTGCGCTGTGACCTCTTTTTGATCTCACCAGGGATATCGTTGTAATCGATGCTCAAAAACCACCTGACCCGTGCCCTTTCAAGTTCCAGGTAACCGGCTGCCTTATCCTTTTTCAGCAGGTGCACCACATTTTGCTTCACATCTCCGAAGATCCAGGTGAGCATGTCGAAGAAGTGTACCCCGATGTTGGTGGCGACCCCCCCCGATTTCTCAATATCCCCCTTCCAGGAGTAGTGGTACCAGTTGCCCCTGCTGGTGATGTAGGAGAGATCCACATCATACACCTTGTCGGGGGGCCCCTTGCGGACCTGTTCACGCAGCTCCAGGATGGAGGGGTGGAGTCTCAGCTGCAGGATGTTCCACACCTTTTTCCCGGTCTCTCCCTCATAATCCTTAAGGGCATCGATATTCCAGGGATTCAGTACCAGCGGCTTTTCGCAGATGGCATCGGCCCCGTTTCTGAGTGCAAAACGGATGTGTGAATCGTGCAGGTAGTTGGGGGAGCAGATGCCCACATAATCAACATTCGTACCCTGCCGGTTGAGCTTTGCGATGTGCCGGTCGAAGCGTTCAAACTCGGTGAAAAAATCTGCCTCGGGAAAGTAGGAGTCCATAAAACCCACACTGTCGAAGCGGTCCAGCGAGGCCACCAGTCTGTTCCCTGTCTCCTTTACTGCCCTCACGTGCCTCACTGCAATGTAGCCGGCCACCCCAATAAGCGCAAAATTCTTTGTTGTCTCTTCCATATTATGCTTCCTCTTTTCTTACCTGGTTATTTTCCAGGATATATCTCTCTTTACTTTCAGGGCATCTGGCCCTGCCATTGTGGTCAAATTTGAGCCTGTGACCGAATTCACTCATCCACCCCACCTGCTTCCCCGGGTTCCCGACAATCAGTGCATAGGGAGGTACCTCACGGGTGATAACCGCCCCTGCCCCGATAAAGGAAAAACTGCCAATACTGTTTCCACAGACGATGGTGGCGTTTGCCCCGATGGTGGCACCCTTTCCCACCACGGTCTTCATATACTCATCTTTTCTCTGAACTGCACTGCGGGGGTTGATTACGTTGGTGAAGACCATAGAGGGTCCCAGGAAGACATCCTCCTCGCAGATCACCCCGGTGTAGATGGAGACATTGTTCTGCACCTTCACGTTGCTTCCCAGGATCACATCGGGAGAGACCACCACGTTTTGTCCCAGGTTGCAGTTTTCGCCGATAACGCAGCCGGTCATGATGTGGCTGAAATGCCAGATTTTTGTGCCTGCGCCAATCTCTGTACCCTGGTCAATAACTGCTGTTTCGTGAGCGAAGTAGTCCTGCATGGGTCATGATTTAAAATAGGATTGGATCCCGGAACAGATATGAGCCAGTTGCTCCTCTTCCAGTTCGGTGTGCATGGGGAGTGAAAGGACCCTGCCGGATAGTTTTTCGGCGACAGGCAGATCACCCGCCCTGTACCCCAGGTCATTGTATGCATGCTGCAGATGCAGGGGAACCGGGTAGTAGACCATCGATGGGATGCCCTTTTCGTGCAGCCACTGCTTGAGTCCGTCCCGGTGTTCAGGCTCTACCTGAATGGTATACTGGTGAAATACATGGGTCGAGAAGGGAGAACGTACCGGGATTGTGAGTCCGTCGATACCGGAAAGGGCATTGTCATACCAGGCTGCCGCCTGTTGCCTGGCTGCCCGGTAGCGGTCAAGGTGCTGCAGCTTCACCCTGAGGATGGCTGCCTGGAGCGTATCGAGCCGTGAGTTCACCCCCACCTGGTCGTAATAATAGCGCTCCCTGCTCATCCCGTGGTTCACAAGCGAACGGAGTGTGCCTGCAAAGCTTTCGTCCCGTGTAAAGAGGGCACCCCCGTCGCCAAAGGCCCCCAGGTTTTTTGAAGGGAAGAAAGAGGTGGTTCCCATATGCCCGATGGTCCCTGCCTTTTGGGTGGTTCCGTCGATTCCGGTATGATCGGCCCCGATGGCCTGGGCATTGTCTTCGATTACATAGATCCCGAGGCGCCCGGCGAACTCCATAATCGAATCCATCTCTGCACACTGACCAAAGAGGTGGACCGGTACAATGGCCCTGGTCCGTTCAGTCACTGCCCCCTCCAGCAGGTCGGGATCGAGGTTGAAGGTATCCTCTTTCACATCGACCAGCACCGGTTTAAGTCCCAGGAGCCTGATCACCTCAATGGTTGAGATAAAGGTGAAGGGGGTGGTGATCACCTCATCGCCCGGTTGCAGCCTGAGTGCCATCATGGCCACCTGCAGGGCATCGGTCCCGTTCCCGCATGCAATGGCATGGGGAACCCCCATATATTCTGCCAGCTCGTCCTGGAAGGCGTGCACATCTGCTCCCTTGATAAAGGCCGTTGAATCGATCACCTGTTGTATGGCCTGGTCGACTTCGCTCTTGATTTTTTGATACTGACCCTGAAGGTCCACCATCCTGATCTCATGCATACGCGAATATAGCAAAAATTGCGGGTTGAAAACTTGGTTTTGTAAACCCCGGCAGTGTGATTACTTTTACTTATTAAAAAACTGTAAAGTGACCATTGGCAATATCATCAGACAACTGCTGGAGGAGCGGAAAAAAGTGATCCTTCCCGGTTTTGGAAACCTGGAGGCTAAAGAGGGCTCAGGCAAAACCCCTGAGGCGGGAAAGAGGATCGATCCGCCCGGCGTGAACATCATCTTTGACAGTAACATCAGCAAGGATGACGGTTTGCTTGCCTTGTCCCTGGTCGAGAAGGAGGGCCTGGACCCGGAAGAGGCATCGCAGCAGGTACTGGAACTTGTGGATAATATCAAATTTTCCCTCGATAAAGGGGCGCCCTCTCCTGTTGCCGGAGCTGGCACTTTTGACAGGGACGATGAGGGGAAGGTCTATTTTACCCCGGACAGGGATTGGATAGTTGAACCTGACCAGTACGGACTTGAACCGATGGATCTTCCCGAACTGGATCAGCCCCGGGTGAAACCATATGACAAGAAGGCAGAACCTGACAAGAAGGTAGCTCCGGTTAAAGAGGAGGATCCTGTGGAACCCCCGGTCAAAAAGGAGGAACCGGCCGAACCTGTTGAGACAAAGGAAGCTGAAAAACCAAAGGAAGCTGAAAAACCAAAGGAGGCTGA
>JBDLIQ010000154.1:0-6884 GCA_039714775.1 Bacteroidota bacterium | reverse complement strand
TTTGAGTTATGAAGCCACTGCGGATCTTCATTTTCCTTACAACAGTTGCCCTGTGGCTGTTCATGATCGCCCTCATATTTCCCCGGCAGGGGATCTCCATCACACCTGACTTTCAACTCAAATTCATTGATCTTTCTACTCTTACGGACAAAGAGACAGCCAGCAAGGACAAACTGGTGGAACAGATGGTGGCTGCATCTATGGTGACTGCCGATCCGGAGGAGGGCTTTGATCCGGGAGGTGTCACAATCACCGAAACAACAGGAGTGACAGGTGGGCCCGGTGCCGCTGGGGAGGTTATAGATACCGGGGGGATATCCATTCCGCTGGTCAGCCCTGCCAATGCTGACAGCCTGAAACGAGCGGTCTGCAGGATCCGGTTTAGCGAGGGCGGATCCGGATTGCTTGATCCCTTTTTCTTCAAACTGAAGGGACTGCTTGACGGATCGGTGGCCCGCTCCCGGATTATGCATTTCGGTGATTCGCAGATTGAAAATGACCGGATGACCGCGCTCATACGTTACCGACTGCAGAGGCAGTTCGGAGGCTCCGGAGCAGGACTTGTGCCAGCCATTCCACTCTACTGGGGTAACCTGGCCTATGAACAGGAGGAGGAGGGGGATTGGATGAGGCACACCTTTTTCGGGAGCAGGGACTCACTTGTTACCCACAATGCCTATGGGGTGATGGGGGCCTTTGCATCGGTTCCCATGTCAGAGGAGGAGAGCCGGCCCCGGATTCAATACAGGTTCAACACCTCCCGCCGGACAGGAAGGTTCGACCGGGTCAGGCTATTCATGCACTCCTATGTGGAGGGTGCTTCCATGGCTGTGGTGGTCAACGATACACTCACCGATTCCATCCGGAATCTCCCCGATGGATTCAGTGTAGCCGATTACAGGCACCATGCCGGTGTGAAGGAGCTCTCACTCTCCATGGACTTTCCCGAAGGAGGAAGGATCTACGGGATCTCATTTGAATCTTACCTGGGATTGCAGATGGATAACATCGCCATGCGAGGTGGGTCGGGACTGATCTTCACGAAGATGAACCGGGAGCTGCAGCTCAGGATGTTCGAGATCCTCTCCCCCGGACTCATTATCCTCCAGTATGGCGGGAATGTGGTCCCCTACATTACCCCGGGATTTTATCAAAGGGCTTTTAAACGGGAGCTGGCGTTGATCAGGGAGTTGTGTCCCGGAGTACCTGTGATCGTCATCGGTCCATCGGACATGTCGATGAAGGAGAAGGGTAAGTTTGTGACCTACCCGGGCCTTGAGCCTGTAAGGGATGCCTTGAAGAATGCTGCCCTGGAGAGCGGATTTGCTTTTTGGGACCTCTACGAGGCGATGGGGGGGTACAATTCGATGGCCTCATTTGTGCATGCCGATCCGCCCCTGGCTTTTCCCGATTATGTGCACTTTACCCCCGTGGGGGTCAACCTGGTGGCAGAGATGTTCTACAATGCGCTGATGGTTGAGTATAACAGCTATTCATCTCAAAACAGGTAGTGTTGACATGACAGCCCTGCACCAGATCCTTACAGATATATTTCTCTATAACCCGGAGAAGCCACTGATCTTCACCCGCCTCTTTTTCTGGGCATTCTATTTTGTGGTATTGCTTATCTATTCCGGCATCTACAGGCAGCGGGCTGCCAGGAATGCCTTCCTGTTTGCTGCCAGCCTCTTTTTTTACTGGAAAACATCGGGACTCTTCTTCCTTATCCTGGTCTTCTCCACCTTCTCGGATTACTACCTGGGAAACCTGATTCACAGCGCCCGGAAGAGGGGATGGAAGTTGTTTGGGGTGACCATGAGTGTGGTGATCAACCTTTTCATGCTCTCCTATTTCAAATACACCTACCTCTTTGTGGACACGGTAAACGCCCTGTTCAACCTGGACATTGAGGTGGTAAATCATCTGGCGATGTGGTCCAACCGGCTCACCGGGACCCATTTCGAGGTGAGCAAGATCCTGCTTCCGGTAGGCATCTCATTCTATACATTCCAGACCATCTCCTATACGGTGGATGTCTACCGCAAAAAGGTGGATCCGGTCAGGCACATCCTCGACTTCGGGTTCTATGTCTCCTTTTTCCCGCAACTTGTGGCCGGCCCCATTGTGCGGGCCTCCGAATTTGTCCCGCAGCTTTACAAGCGCTACAGCCTCTCCATGGAGGAGTTTGGTTTTGCACTCTTCCTGATCCTCAAGGGGCTCTTTAAAAAGATGTTCATCGGGGATTACATCGCCCTCAATTTTGTGGACCGTGTCTTTGCAAACCCTACGGGGTTCTCGGGGTTTGAGAACCTGGCAGCCCTGTTTGGCTATTCGCTGCAGGTCTATGTCGATTTCTCGGGCTATACAGACATTGCCATCGGGGTGGCACTGCTTTTGGGATTCAGGCTGCCCAAGAATTTCAATGTCCCCTACAAGGCCACCAGTGTTGGGAATTTCTGGAAACGGTGGCACATCTCCCTCTCAAGCTGGTTGAAGGATTACCTCTACATCCCCCTGGGGGGTAACCGCAAGGGGAGGATCATGACCGATGTGAACCTGATGATCACCATGCTGCTTGGCGGTTTGTGGCACGGGGCCAGCTGGCAGTTTGTTGTCTGGGGCGGACTCAACGGGGTGGGACTGGTGGTCTATAAACTCTGGAGAAGGATCAGTCCGTACGAGAAAAGCAAACACTGGGCAGCCCGTTTCTGGAAGATATTGAACACCTTTCTGTTTATCACCTTTACCCGCATCTGGTTCAGGAGCGAGTCGATGGAGCAGGCCAACCAGCTGATCCGGCAGGTGCTCCACGAATTCAATGCCTCCATCATCCCCAATGTGCTGTGGAGCTACCGGCTGGTGTTCGGGGTGATGGCACTGGGTTACTTTACCCACTGGGTACCCGAGCGCTGGAAACTCTGGCTTCTCGATTCATTTACCCGCACCCCCCTGTGGGCCAAGGTAGCTGTCACTGTGGTGATGGTCTTTATCATCTACCAGTCCTGGTCGGCCGACCTGCAGCCCTTCATCTATTTCCAATTTTAACCTGATCAGGTTAAAATGCAATAGGAATTGTTTTCTATTTCTGTAATTTTGTTTGCTATGAACAGATACAGATCTCTTCCTTCGCTGGCACTCTGGTTCACCCTGGCGGTAATGCTTGTCACCATAGTGACACACCATCACTGGACCCGGGATGATGGACCGAATCGCGGTGTGATCCATTGGGACATTATCTCCTACTACAGCTATCTGCCGGCCACCTTCATTCACGGGGATGTTACATTGGGGTTTCTGGATGACAAGGAGTTCAATAACGACAACAAATTCTGGCCTACCAGGCTGGAAAATGGCAACAGGCTGATTCTGACCTCGATGGGTCTCTCCATCCTCTATAGTCCCTTCTTTTTTATGGCCCACGGACTGGCCCCCCTGTTCAATAAGGCTCCAGACGGATTCAGCTCCATCTACCAGCTCTTCCTGGTACTCTCCAGTTTGTTCTATGTGATGATGGGCCTGCTTCTGCTCAGACGGCTCCTGCTTAAATACTTCACTCCGCTGACAACGGCACTCACCCTGCTGCTTGTGGGACTGGGCACCAACCTCTTTTTCTATACCGTACATGAAGGGCCCATGTCGCATGGTTACAGTTTTGCATTGATCACGCTGTTCCTTACACTTGTGATTAAATGGTATAGTCAACCCACCTACCGGACCTCCATCTGGATCGGACTGGTGTACGGAATGATTGTACTGGTGAGACCCTCTAATATCATCGTGGGGATCCTCTTCCTGGGGTGGGGGGTCACCGGGATGAAGTTGGTGGGTCAAAGAGGAGGCCTCCTGCTAAAACAGTACAGGCACCTGCTGCTGATGATGGTTCTCTTTATTGTACCATGGATTCCGCAGATGGTTTACTGGAAAGTGGTTACCGGTTCGCTGCTCTTCAACTCATATGGTCCTTCGGGAAGCAGCTTCTATTTCGGTTCACCCCATATTTTCGATGTTTTATTCAGCTTTCGTAAAGGCTGGTACCTCTATACACCGGTGATGATGGTTGCCACCGCAGGCCTCTATTTTCTTGGAAAGCGGCACAGGGAGATGGTGTGGCCCATCACGCTCTACCTGGTGGTGGAGATCTACCTGCTGGCAAGCTGGTGGTCCTGGTGGAACGGCGGCAGCTTTGGACTGCGCTCCTTCGTCGATCTTTACGGGGTGATGGCTCTTCCCCTGGCGGCCCTGGTGGAGGTGGCCCTGAAAGCCAGGAAGCAGATTAAGGTGGCCACTGTCGCTTTTCTCTTCTTTCTGTTGTACATGAACCAGTACCAGACCCACCAGTATACCAAGGGATACATTCATCATACTGGGATGACCCGGGAGGCCTATTTTCTGAATTTCCTTAGTTTCAGACCCGATGGAAAGAGCTGGCATATGCTATCAATGCCCGATGCAGAGCTGGCCCGGCTGGGTATTTATTATAACTACTATACCGGTGATGATCACACTCTATTGAAGGAGATGGATCGTGCTGAAGGCCTTGAAAAGGTGGGCCGGGAGCTTGACCACAACCACCCAAAGATCCGAAAGGAGATCAGCAGACATGCCAGGCGAACGGAAATCACCTACGAGGAGGCGCTGCAGATGGTGGTGGAACGTGTCTATGAGCAGAAGAGTTCACAGTAGCAGACAGGGTTTGTTGCATCTGCAAGGGTTAAACAGGCTTCTCCTCACTGCTCATTCTCCTGATCTCTCCCGGATGATACAACCTCTTGGCATTAAACAGGTAGACCACTCCCCCGATCAGCAACGATCCCAGGTAGGTCACTACAAAATAGGCGGTTGAGATCGATATGGCAACCTCTTTGGGATGGTGACTCAAATCCCAGATCTTTGCAAATACAAGCTCCCTGGTCCCGAATCCCGCAATGGTTACCGGGATGAATGAGAGGATGTTGGAGATGGAGATGGCCCCTAATCCTGAGGTGTAATCTACCGGGTAGGGGGTAGAGCCTGCAAAAAGTACCGGGATAAAAGCCAGCATCAAAAAGGCCCCGGAAGAGATGGCCAGCGCAGTGATGAAGTGGTTAAACCTGTTGCTGCTCCACAGCTGAACCATCTTCTCAAGCTTGTTGTGCAGGGAGGAGAAACGCCTGAATGGTCCAAGCAGGGGCATAAAGATGATCCGGGGAGCGAGGACAACCATCAGCGATCCTGTGAAAAGAAGTGCGATGATGAGCAGTGAGAGCAGGTTAAGCCCGGCTCCTGAGAGCATCAGTACAATGGAGAGGGCAGCGGCAAAACTCAGGACCAGCAGGTCCCAGATCCGGTCAAGGATCACTGAGGAGGTGGCCGCTGTCAGGTCGATGTCGTATCTCCGCCTGAGGAAGTAAATCTTGGCAAATTCGCCAAGTCTTCCGGGAGTTACAACACTGAGGAACCCGGCGGAGAGGTAAAAAACAAGGGCTGTTCTCCAGTGGGTTTGAATACCGAACGACCGGTTCAGGATTTGCCAGCGGTATGCTTTGATGGCATAGACCAGGCTTAGGATTCCCAATCCAACAAGGTACTTCCATGCCGGGAAGTACATGAGAACCTCGAAGAAGCTTTCCCATTCAAGATCCCTGACCACGAAATAGAGCAGCACGAAGCCGGTCAGGTGCAGCAGGAAGAAAAGCCATTTTTTGGTCGATCTATTCATCAATTCAGCGATTCTCTTTTAATGTTGTGGGTAGATCGTTTCCAGCTTGTGCGTGTCCGTTCAAAGATATTTCCGATGAAGGTGGGAGAGAACTGCTCCACGGCCCACCTGGCCAGGCGGCTCCCCAACAGGCGGAAGAGGGTGCTGATCATCACCTCCATCAGGATCCTCTTCAGAGGGAACCTTTTCAGCGTATATCCGTAATCGGGGATCCTCTTTAACCACATTTTCCGAAACCGGATCCTGATAAAAGCGCCCCTTTTTTTAAAATCATAACCGTGGGAATGCATCTCAATGCACTCCTTCTCAGAGATGGGCGAGAGGTTCAGCCAGTCCGCCTGTTCCATCTCCTCCAGGAGCTCCGCGCCCGCTTCAGACCGGGCGATCACCATAGAGAATCCTTTGCCGCGCTCCTCGTAGACCGGAGCCCAGGCATCACCCCCTGAAATATCTGTGAACTCATTGGTGAAGTCGGTGCAGTAAAGACTGCTGCGCACAATGTGGAACGGGATCAGGTAGTTGGCATGAAATTTCTTTAATTCAATAACCCGTCCTGATTTCAACTCCACCCGCATGTTCCCGGGCCATTCACCATGGCGAAACCAGAGTTTGTGTATCTGCCTGTAATCCTTCTCTTTGTGTGATCTCAAGAAGCTTTTCACAGAGGAGAAATGAAGTGTATTCCCATAGAAAGGTCCAAAAACATACCGGATATTCTGTACGGCCGGATCAGCGGCTTTCTGCAGTTTCCGAACCGATTGCACCTGTCCCGGAAGGCCCACATAGGCCAGGGACCCCTCGAACGAGCTGCTCTGTTTCAGGATTTCGTTGACCGAGGTGATGATGTACTTGCTCTGCGCCCCTTCCAGGATCTCCTCACGTGTGGTGGCAATGAAAGGTTCGGTGAGCCACGGTTTCTCGGGGGACATGCGTGTTACGATGGCGCCATCGATCTTGTGGGTTTCCAACAGATAGATGAGGATCGTGGAGAGTATCCCCCCACTGGCTCCGGCCAACCTTAATGCTGCATCGGTGGCATGACCGATATACAATTGCCTGTAAGGACCCGTATAGGTGTGAAAATGGGGGGCGTTCTTAAAAAAGTGTTCCCGGTAGAGAGGGAAGTCAAAGTACCTTCCGGGACATGCATTCCAGATTCTGTCATATGCCTGATCCTCCAGCTTGC